>JAHHII010000006.1 GCA_019358855.1 Timaviella obliquedivisa GSE-PSE-MK23-08B
GTCCAGTAGTCAGATTGCTGGGATATGCTTTACTCATATTGCTTTCTCGGTGCTGCGTGCTTTCTATTCGCAGCTTACACTGAGAGAGCTTTTTTACCGACTAGCTGACTTTTCAAACATCCTCTAAGATCCCGGTTCAAGCTGGTGATTGCTCCAAGATAGCCTCGACTCCTTGCAATCTCGTAGGCTTCCCCCCTAGACAACCGCCGATCGCCCAATTCCTCCCCTTCAGATTGCTCTGCAACAGGCTTATTTTTGCTGTGGCGTTTGTTTCCTTGGGCTTTTGGCTGATGCTCTAGTATTGTCAGGGTTTCAAGCTTTCCCCTTAATTCCTCAACTTCCTGCCTAATGGGGGCTAATGCCTTCTCTATTTGGGAATTTATGTTGCTGGGTGTGGCGATCGGCTCTACGTCTAGACGCTCGTCTATACCACTGAGGTATTGGTCAATGAACTGTTTTAATAAGCTACTAGCGCTGGTATGCTGTTTTGCCGCTACGTCAACGAACTCTGACCAGCGATCGCCATTTATTTTGAAAGTAGCTAGTTTATGAGACATGAAAGTGGTATATACAGGGTATAGCCTAGTCTATACTCAATTTTTCGAGATCGGTTAAACTGTAGTGTAATATCGCAATTTTCTGAACACCCGCCTGCACCCCGCAAGCGGGTGTTTTACTAAACCCAACAATGCTTGACGAACTCGAACTGCAAATACTGAACACAACGCTACGGGCGATCGCGGATTCTAGCGACCCGACAGACCTAGAGTTATTCCAACTGCTCACAGCCGATCAAAAAGCTCAACTTTGGGCGGTGGTTCCAGTCGAGCTCCGCCGAAGCATTCACCAGTTGAAAGGGCGATCGGCATGAGCCTGGTGACTTTCAAGATTTTCGATTCACCTTAAAGGAGAATTTATGGTTCTAACTTTGCCAACTTACAACCCCACGATGGTCGTTAGCGACATCGCTCCTGGCGGCTTCGACCATCCAGCGGGAAAGGGTCTGATTCAATTCAATATCCGCATCCTCACCAGCAGAAATGAGGTCGTTATTGATTTCGGGGAATTCGAGGATCTGATCTCGTGGCGTAACACCATCAGCGTAGAAGGTGCATCAGGTTCATTTACCTTCAGAATGCGAGTAAGCCTGTGCAATGAAGAACTGCTTAAAAAAATCCATCCTGGCTTGGTTGTTGAGGCTTACTGCGCTCGTAACGATGATTCACTCAGGGGTGTAATTCGTGATCCGTCAGTCATCCGAAGCACGATCGCTGATGCAGTTCCAGGGAGGGTAATTAGAACCCCTGAAGATGGCGAAACATCGGTACAGGTTTACGATCCAACAACTGAACCGATATTCCCAACTAACCCAGACCCCGTAGAGGACGCTTATTTAGATAAAGCACCCTATCTGCTGCTGCGAGGGATTATCACCGATTACGGGCGATCAAGCGGTGATGGAGCTAGCTTCCTATTTGTCACAGGTGAAAGCTACGGCAAGCTGTACAAAGATGCTTTTGTCCTCACTGATCTTCATGCTCCCAGCCCGTTTACACAAGCCTTGGAAGTTCGCAAAGAAACTCAAATTGAGGACGGTGCAGCAATCATTTACTACCGATTGTTGCGTGACTGGGTAGAGCATTTCTGGGAAGAAGAAACAGGATGGGAAGCTCGAACCCGACCGATTCCCTATCCTCCTAACTACGTAGCGCGTATCAATAATGAGGGTTCTGTCTGGTCAAATCTTCAGTTCCTAAGTGTGGAAGGATTTTTTCACATGTTCGTAGACCACACTGGGGCGATCGTCTGGGAAAAGCTACCTTACTCAGGCAAAGATAGAGCGCTGATACCTGGGCGGGAATGGGAAGATTTGCCCATGTTGGCGATACCAAGCTGGAAGATCTTGAACTGGAGCGATCGCCTCTCAGAGCAGGGTGTGACCAATTACCTCCGCTGCTGCGCCACTCAACAAGCAAGCTCTGGCGGGCAGGAGCAGGCGGCAGAGGCGGGTTTTATTTACAACATGGGCAGTATTCGACAATATGGTGGGCCTAACAAGAGAGAGTTCTATTTCCCGATTGGCATTCAGGATATTGATAACTGGTACACATCCCCACCTAGAAGGGCGCAACAGGCGCAGAACAACACATTCTTAGACTACTGCGCGATCGAAGCTATCTATTGGTACGATCGCCCCATTCAACGAGTCGGTGTAACAGTGCGCGGTGAGGCAGCATGGCGGATTCATACTCGTGTCAACCTTAAAGAAGATTGGCATTGTCCTGATGCAGTTCCCGGTGAGTATTATGTGGTGTCAGTCACCCATCAGCTTGATATTGAGACTGGAGCATGGAGCTCTGACTTGGAGTTGTTGCGCGATCGCCGTCAGCGTTATCTCGGCATTGGCGTAGGTGCAACCCAGCAGATCGGGAACCTACTTCCGCCGTTGTCTGCGGGCGTGCAGGTCAACTCATTGGATTGGAGAATCGGAGACACGGTGACCAATAACGGCTTTAATTTTGTTTTTCCCGACGATCCAGATATTGAGGTAGACAACCAAGCAGAGCTATACCCTGATGAATACTGGTTTTACGATCGCACATCTAATAAAATCATCAACATCGGTGGTGATGCCCTGGCGTGGGCTAATGAAAACATCGCTCCTAAATTAGGGCAGAATGATCAAGCAATTACCATTCCTAACTCAACCTTGATCACGACTTATCCACCCGTCACAGAGGCGATCGCCCCTTATGGCGTGGTCGATTTAGGGAAAGAAGTATTTGGCGCAAATAATATTTATCAGTTCGCTATTGACCAGGCAGGCAACAGGTTTGTTAACGTTCCGGCTCCAGCATCGGGGCGGGTGGTGCGATCGGAATTCTTACAAGGCTTGGGTAACACGGTAGAGATTCAAGGCGCGGATGCCTTGAATTTTCAGTTGTCGTTACTAGATACGATTGCTGTTCGACCAGGGCAGCAGGTGAACCAAGGGCAAACGATCGGAACTCAGGGCGATAATTTGCGGTTACAGATTCTACAAAATGGCATCCCTGCTGATTCGAGCATTTCGGATACTCTAGCGGCTGACTATCTCAACTTTTTGCGCGGGAATTGATGCCCAGTCATTTGCAATAATTTTCAACGGTTTTTGATTTCTTAGGTTCTGCCCTAAAAAATGATGCTTAAGATTGGCGATCGCGTCACCACTACCAGCGGCAAAACAGGCGTGATCATTCCTTCAGAATGGCTGATGCCCGTTCATCACTTGGTGCATCTCGATGGCGGCTCAAAGCGGTGGATGCTGCGGAAAATTCTTCGACCTAAACAAATAATTAAAGCAACGGCATGACTCCCATTACTTTTAAGTTGTCTGGGGGGATTGTCCCCAAAGCGCGGGCGCGGGTAACTCGTCATGGGACGTTCATGCCGAAAAATTACCAGAATTGGAAGACAGCGGCGATCGTAGATTTTCGGCTTCAGTATGCGGCTCTGGGGCAGGTTGAGGCTTTAGAAGGGGTGAGCGTTGATATCCTTTTGTCAGGTAAGCATTCTCGCCGTGGCGACTTAGACAATATTAGTGGGGCAGTTTTGGATGCCTTGGTTCAGGGTGGCATCCTGCGTAATGACAATTTAATCTGTGTGCTGGCGCTTAGTATCCGGCTGGATTATGGCAAGGCTGAGCCAATAACTCAAATCAACATTGCTCCCATTCTCTGTACTACTGGCACTGGCTGAAACTCTCTAAAATAGAAGCATCACAAGCATTATCACGATCGCACAGGCACCCAATGGCACACAAACTTGATGAAGTCACACTTGCTAAGGTCAAAAAATCTTACGTTAATAATGAAGGCACATTGAGTCAATTAGCCCAACGGTTCGGGATAGGCGAACGGACTCTAAAGCGCTATTCATCTCAACAGAACTGGGAAGGTTTGAGGCTGGCGCGGGGAACTGTCGTTAGTGCTTCAGTGCGCGATCGCGTCTCGGCGGCTCCGGCTGAGTTCGATCCTGCTGAGCTATTGAGGACGGCGATCTTAGATTTGGCGGCATCTCTGCCAGAGTGCCAAGTCAAAAGTAAGGAAAGTGGCGCGGCTGCGATGTCGAGGTTGATAGAGTCCTGGCATCGGTTGAACCCACTAAGTATGAGCGAATTGGCTGATTTGGCGATCGCCACTCCCGGTTTTTCCCCAAAACAGTTTGCCGCTATACTCAGGCAACGATTGGAGCAGGACACCGCGGGTTAATTCGTCACTTGTAAAAACAACAAGTGAGGGTATTGAAGAACCCACCACGTAAAAACCATTCCCTACAAGCTTCTCAAGCGATTTAGAACTGTTTTCCCACCACTACCGAGATTACGTCAAATCGCTTGAATGCCCACCCTGAGCGCATTTATCCAACCGGAGAAGCAAACCGATCGCCCCCAATGTATCTCCACTGGGTTTCTTGCTCAAGCCATTTTTGAACGGGAATGTGATTCCAATCAGCCTGAAAAGCTGCGTTCGCAATGTTGAACCGCTGACAAAGTTGTGGCATGGTGAGTTCCTCGACGGCTGGGGCGATCGCTGTACCATTTCCCAATGAAATAACTAAATTCTCTAGTTGGTTCAGTCGGTCAGAAGTCAGGCGATCGCCAAACGATTCCCCACGTTCTAAAGACTGGATCAATTTTTCTAGTGACTTGACGATTGTCGGGGCATCGCCAGTCCTACAAAGTTCATTAAGCTGCCCGACAGATTCAGCAATCTCATTCCGAACTCGGATCATTTTGCTTAGTTGAGTCGTTCCCATTCTCTAAATCTCCTGCTTCATTTTCTTGGTGATAGCACTAGAGTAAATTATGAATTGCTTATCAATCGTTGTTTTGAAGGTGTTTTCACGATGTTTTTGCAGTTTGGGTGATATCACCAGCTTATGAGTTGCCCTTTTTTCGGGAACGGCGATCGCCCCTAACGAAGTGATGCGGGTTTTATGCCTCTACATGAATTATCTTCATTAATTCATGTAAAATATAGAGGTAGGCAAGCAGGTCCAACTCGTGAAGAAGTACGAAAAGAAGACAGACAGAATTACTAAGCCCGAAGGTAAGGCGGCGGTGATTGGCTCTGAGGATATGGAGAGATTGTTTAGTCATGAGGAGGGCTTTCAGTCCATCCGCGATCGGGCGCTCTTTGGAATCTGCCGTTTCACTGCTTGCCGAATCAATGAAGCTTGCCAGTTGCGCTCTGATGATGTGTTTATGCCCAGCGGCAAAGTGAAGAAGGAGATTATCTTTAGAGCCTCGACGACTAAGGGCGGGTATGGTGGCAAAGCTGTTAAGGTCTGCGATGAGTTGCGCCAACTGCTAGAAGAATATGGGCATCCCGGAAAAGTTCAGTTATTTCCTGGTCGGCATGGTTTAGGGCATATCAACCCTGTCTCTGCTTCCAATATCTTCAAGGAAGTCTGCGATCGCCTCGACTTGGATCACGTTTCCACACACAGCTTCAGACGGACATCGATCAACCGACTGAGAGAAGCTGGGTACAACCTAGAAGAAATTAAGACTGTCAGTGGGCACAAGTCCATGAGTGGGCTGGCGGCTTACCTTGAGGTCACAGACAAAGCTCGTACTGATATGGTTTCCTGCCTTTGAGTTCAGCCACAACAAAGCCCCGACCGATCGCCCAGATGTTGAGGGCTTGCGGCAGCAGTTTGAGCGCATCGAGTCAGTGTAATAAATAAGCCCGTCGATCGTGAGGTCGGCGGGCTGAACTGTTTTTAGGTAGTTCGGTGGGCTAAGGTTGATCAAGAGTCCGTGCGAAGTCTTTTAGAGGATTTAAAACTAGCATCTGAGGATTTGGCGTAAATATTTGCGTCCCCTTCCTCGTCGAGAGTCAAGATAAATACCTGCTCATAACTCTGAAGACCGTCTGGAGTTTTCAGAGTTATATTTCCATTGTTCAGAAGTTCTTCCCAGTAGGTTTGCGCGAGCGCATAAGAACTTCTCTCTTTTTCGTCATAGCAGGACACGATTAGCTGATTATCGAAAACTGCGAACAAAGGATTTTGATTTGCGGGAAGTGTCATGATTTTTTCTCTAATTTAGAAATTGTGCGGGGAAAGAGATGTTAGTTTCAGCGCGATCGCCATGCTTAAGCCGTTACTTTTTGCTCAGTCGGTTGACCCTGCCAGACCTGCAACAATGCAGTCTTACGTTTTGCCGATATGGATCTCATAGGGATTTGCACAAACTGTTCGGGGCGGCGATCGGTCATCCAGCAGTAGAGGCTGTCAGATGTGGGAATGAAGAATAGGCGGCTGTAAACCTCTTCCCCTCGAAACTTTGCATCAAACTCAATTCCCCAAACATCACTATCGGCAATGCTGTAGGATATGCGGCGCGGTGCGATTTTGGGCTGTGCCTGGCGTTTCTCGTAACGTTGTTGTTTAGTCATTGGTGAATTTTCTAACGGTTAAAAGCTTTATCAAACTGCTGCTGCTGTCCTCGATGGACTAGCTCAGTAAGTTTTAGCAATGCCCGATCGTCATATCGGCAGCGGTTCAACAGGATAGCAGTATCAACGGTTGGGGCAACCAACGAAACTGTTTCTCTAAGAAGCTCGCGGGCTTGGGGTGATTCATTTTCCCCTGCTATCCAACCCAGAGCCGCGCTGATAAACAGAGAAGCACTTGCCCAAAGATTCATATTTTCGTTGTCTGGGGAGAACTCTGACAGCGGATGCCACCAAGGCGATCGCTTTAAGCCCATCCCTTCTAATGTTTCGTTGCCTTCGCCCCACACCTCTATGTTTTCGTAGCCAGTGGCAGCGATGGCAGCGATCGCCACTTTAGACAGTCCCACGCCTTTATCTGAAACCCTCATGTGGTCTTCAATCCTTAGTCCTGTAGCGGTGAGCGTTTCAGCCATAATTTCAAAAGCTGAATCATTCATCAGGTGTTTAGTATCGGTGGGCAAGCTCTCTGAAACCTTCTCCCATATCCAGGGATGCTCCTGAAGTAATTCCCCTAACGCATCGTCAACAACTTCTTTGCTGTAACGCTCACTCATTTTGCGGATGCCTTGGGCGATCGCCCCTTCATCACGCCTGGTCACTGCTGGAGTTAGTCGTTTGATGACGACTTGAATCTGTAGCTGTTCGGCGGTCATGTCTTTAAATCCTTGCATGATTGTTTTCTCAAAATAGGGGCAATTGTTCACGGGCGATCAGTGCGATTGGTTCGGGTTTTAGTGGGTTATGTTGCCAGCGATTTAGGCGGCGCGGCTGGGTGGTGATTGTGCAAATCGGCGCGTCTTTGTGTACGTTGGGTGTCTCGTAGTTGGTAGAATTCCGCTTTGATTTGGCGCAATAGTTGGGCATGGTTTTGTCTTTGAGATGCTTCATAGTTGGCAATCCAGTTGTCTAAGGTTTGTTCGTTCATAAGTCACCAAACCAAAAATCTACAAAGCCAATGAGCTAGTTTTTGAGCAACATTTGGAAATTTCCCGAAGCGCTGAGTGCTAACTCTTTTACCGCCTCCTAAAAAGATATGGATGACCCAAATATGTAGCCAGTGCGGTAGGTTCATCCCATGCACTCGATACACCTCTTTGCCCAGCGCCTTGTAGGTGAAATGATGAAAGCTCCATCCCTTCCGAGGCTTCCATTTCTTTCGGGCACGTTGCAGCGAATTGTAGTAGGAATCTGAATGTTTCAAGGCGTTCCTCCTAATATTTTGAAGGTTTGTACTGAGTGAAAAAGATACGGTCAACAGCGGTCTGCAATAGCGGTCTGCACGTACAGCTAGGAGCAGTCAGCAGCAGTCAGCAGGTGCGGGTCTGCAAGCTTGCAGACTCTAGAGGGGCTGCAAGCAGTCAGCAGGTGCAGACCGTTTGATCCTTATGCCTTTGAGGTTGCAGACCGCTTTTGCAGACCGTCCAGAAAAATCGCACGTTTTCATGTCGAATCCTAAAAAATAGCTAGTTACTATTTTTCTAGCTGTGAAAGTAGAGGTGAAATTTCTGGGTATCGGTCAGCACCCATTCGCCAAGCCCATCCTCAACCAATTGCGACAAGTAAAACCGTGCGGCGATCGCATCTAGCTTTAGTCCTTTCGCCTTGAAGTAAGTCAATATTGACCGAACATCAATCACGCCATTCTCGAAGTATTTTGAGCCAGTTGTTTGCATCCAGTTTTGCAGCCTTGAATAAACATCAGGATCAAGCTCGATCGCCTCGTCCCCTGCCTCGTTTTCCGCCACCTTCTCGACTACTAAATCCGACAGTTTGAACCACTCAAACCCAGGCTTAATATCGACAGCTTTAAGCTGATTTAACTTGGCTAAGAACTTAGCGAAGCCCATTAGATCTGGGTAAGAAACCTTTAGCGACTCCGGCAAAGCTTCAAAGGTTTTGGCGACTGATAGCCAGCCTTCCTCATCTACTTGCAACTCGATTGCCCATTCGATAAACGGCTTCAGAGTCTCAGGTACAGACACAGGTTGCACTGTTTCAACGGCGGCGGGTTCATCGACATTTATGGAAATATCAGGCGTAGGACTGCTGTAAAGCTGAGTCATGCTCTGGTTGTGAGCCTCCCCGTTTAACCGTCCTGGATCATGTTTGTATGCCGTGGGCAGCAAAACAAACTCCCAATCGCCCTCAATGTTGGTGAGGGCGATCGCCTGTCCAGTCGGCTCAACCATCGGTCGAATCCTGACGAACTCAGCACTCAGCTTTTGCCGTTCGTCCTTGGAAAACAGCACTTGATTGTTCAGCACTTTACCGATTAAGGCGAACCCATCACCCTTTTCAACCTTGCGACCCAACACCGCGCAGACCAGGGATTGAGCCGTATCGCCATCAATGCCCAACATCCCCATCAGGTTGCCGTGAGCCGTTAGGATGCCTCTGATATTGCGCTCCCTGCCTTGAGTTGCAATGAACTTGAGGTTAGATTTAAGCGTCTCTTCAGGCTTGCGTCCGTATGCGTTGCCCTGACACTTGGCTTGCTCCAAACCGTTGTTAATTTCATCGCACAGCAGATACAGCGGGAACTCTTCATCTCGGTTTCCCAACATCTCTACGACGTTCCCGATCGCCTCAGCCGCAAACTTGTAATCCCGACCAGGCGCGGGGCTGGTGATGAATGACTGAGAACGCTCCAAGCCGCAAAAGTGACCCGTAGAACCCTTGAAGTCAACGCCGACAAAGACTTGCGCTCCATCATATTCCCGGTTAATAGCATGAATGACGTGCCGGATAAACGTTGTTTTGCCCACGCCACTAACGCCACTAACGAGCAAAGACTTATCATTCTGGGCTGCGGCTGCGGCAAGGTCAAGTTCTCTAAACTGGGTTGCAGATTTGCTAGTGGGTAGGGCGATTTTTCCCAACTCAGTGTCCTCACCTTCATCGTCTGGCAAGTCAGCAAAGGCTTCTTTCATTGCCTTCTCAGCACCCTGCATAAACTGTTGACCCGCTGACTGCTGACCTTTAGCAAACTCGGTAAGGTCATAGCGATCGGGGCGCACATGGAGCGGCAGTAGTTCGTAGTTTTGCTGTTGCAGTGCCAAGAATTGCGATTCTAATTCCATTGCCTGCGCCGAGCGGTAAGCTTCCCGGTTCAGATCTTTTCGGAACTCCCGGTCGTCCTCCGCTTCCTCGTCTTCTCCAGCCTGATTCAGCAGCCCTTGAGCCGCCAGCAGTGTTAAGGGAACCGAAGCTCCTTGCATAGCGATTTTTGCCTGATTCGGGGCTTGAATAAAGTATGGGGCAACGCCTAAGCTCATACCTGCTAGAGCCGCTAGAAGGGGATAGGGGCGTTTTCGGTGGAACGTTTGAGCGGCAAGGATTGCTAAAGCCGTTGCTAACTTTGCCGATCGTCTTGTTCGTCGTCCTAGTTCTTCGGAAATCTCCTGAACGGGAATATCTAAACCATTAACGAGTACCATGCCGCGCATCCTCCAAATAAGATTGCCGTCGCCCAAATTGCTAACCCGATCGTCTCTTGTGTCAAGTCGCCCATAGTTACCCGCTCACCACCATAAACTGCATCACTCATGCTGTTGAAGTGGTAGTGGGGGCTGTTGAGTTGAGAGCGATACAGCATCCACTTAAACGCCAAAATCACAGCTTTGATGATTAGCAGTAGGGCGATCGCCCCAATCATCCATCCCGTGATAGGAAACATTGCCGCTAGTCTTACAAGAAAACTAGCGGCAACCGAAGCGCTGAATCTTAGTAGAAACGCTGCTAGTTGCCGCTTAGTCATTGTTCTTATCTCCTATGCTTTTTGCTTAGAGCGTGAACCTTGAAGCATGGCGGCGGGTCGGCTGGCTGATTTGAGTTCAGCCTTTTGCTTCCAGTCATTAGCGCGTGTGACAAGATCCGTCTTGCGCTGTGCCTCATTGCCCATGATCTTGTCGAGGGCAATACCCAAGGCTTGAAGACTAACCCGCAACTCTGCCTCTGCCTTATTTTTGGAGATCTCGCGGCGGATGATTGCCTTTCGCAGATCAGCCAGCTTCTTGTAAAACTCTGCCTCCAGTTCTGCAACCTTTTGGGCGTAGGGCATGATCGAAAGCCCAGCGTTCAGAGATTCGATCCGCTGTTTCATTGCCTCAACTTCATCCTTTGCCGAGCCAGCATTGAAGCCTAGATAATCCCCGTGATCGAGGTTGTAGCCTTGGGGCATCTGTGCCATAGCTGCAAAACCTTGATTGCCATTACCATTAGTCTGATTCGATGTTTTAGACATTGTTCTTTGTAGTGATTGGACTGTGGATTAGATGTCGAACTCAACTGATGAAGCCGGAAGGATGCCCAGTAAGGCGTTCGTTTCGGCTTCATTGTGGGATTGCCCTTTCATGGCTTTGAGTGCCAGTTGTCGGGCTAGAGTCTGGGCTGATACTTCATCATTTCCTGCAAATACAAGCTCACTAACGTAACCATTGAAGTAGCTTTGATATTCGAGGTTGGATTCCTCTTCACCCGTGGCGTAATCGTTTTGGTATTGCATTAGTTCCTTAGTTAATGGGCGGCGGTGGAAGTGGTGGAAGTGGGGGTGGGCTGCATCCAAAAAGCCCGATCAACAGGAGCAAGGCGATCGCTCTTTTCATGGGTTCCCCCTCTTAGATTGGGCGATCGCCTCATATCCTTCCAGTGCCAGCCCTGCGAGAATTAGGCAGGGTGGAATCTTAAATAGTGCGGAGCCTCTAATTGACGGGGCAAAAAAGGAACCCAGCACCACCAAAATCGTGAGGACAGCACCAGCACCACTGACCCAGTACCCCGTCCGAGTCATAGCAGGCTCAGGTTTTGAAACGCGCTCTAGAATGCGCTGAATTAGCATTTACTTTCCTCCAAGATTTGATAGAACAAACTTGATAGCGGTGTTCTGTATAGATGGCTCTAAGCCAGTCTTAAAGCCAATTTCAAAGGCTTTAAGGTGGGTATAGCTGAGAACCGTTAGGACTCCCAAGAGGAACACCAGATTGAGAACCGTTTTGAACGGGTTGAACATAGACCTCCTTAGTTTGAAATGACGTAACTAGACCGCATAAAAACACAGTCATTAGACCGACAAAAGAAACCTTACAGACAATCCCAATCTGTTGACTAGCAAGGGCTTCACGGTATTCCTTTAAGTCACGGTCTTTAACTTTTCGCGCATAACCTGCGAGGTTGTTAATCGCTAATTGAGTCCTAGTTAAGAACTCGTGAGCATTGGGCGGCAAGTCGTTATAGATCGTCACATCCCCTACCCGATCGCTTAGATACTGGAAGTTGGCGGCAAGGGCATCCAGCTCCCCGATCGGTCGGGCGATCGGGGTGGGTTCCCGTGGCGCTGGTATCGGCGGCGGAATGCCCAACACCAGCGGCTTAGGTTTGCGTTTTGTTTTCTCCATCTCTCTCCTAGGCAACTGCCATCAGCCGCATGGTCAGCACTTCCACCAACTGCGGCTTAGTCATTCGGGAATAACTTGGAATGCGGCGCAACTTTGCAAGCTGTTTCAGTTGGCGGATCGTGTGGTCAATCAGCCGCTCATAAAGTGGCTCGGTGGGCAGTAGAGAGAAGGTCAAAGCAGGGGCAGACTTTGGGCGTTCTAGAGTTAGCATTGAAAAAGCTCCTTACTTGGTAGATTCGAGTGAAGTGGGCTGGTTGGGGGCGGTTCTTTCCAGGGAAGCCCCCATCTGATTTGAAACAAGTGAACCAATAATCAACAGGATTACGGTGTAGAAACCGTAAAACCAAACAGCATTCATCTTTTCCTCCTAATAGATTCAGTTGGCGCGATGCCAGAGACGATCAAAGGCTTGACTGTCGATGTCTCCAGCTTCATAGGCATCCATCAAGAAGCGGCGGATAGTTGGCGTTGGTTTCTGGCAGCGGCGATCTGTTTGCTCTTGGCTCCCGAAGCTTCTAGAAGAACTCGAAAGTCTCCCATTCCCTCGATCGCCCCAGAGAAGCAATGCGTCTCGGTAGGCTTTCCCGGCTCTGTTACTCCGCTCTCTTCCAAATACATCACCGTCAATTGGTCTACCAGTTGGGGATAGGCGGCGATCGCCTCGGCTTGCTGCCTTGCCTGAGTTTGGGCAGCACTGACAAGCGACTGAACCAAGTCAGATCCAGCATTAGCGGTTTCAATCACCCGTTCCCGTGCTGTGCCATGGGTGTCGGCTGTAACGATGCCCTTTTGCTCAGTGGCTTCAGTTGGCTGGTTGGGGCGATCGCCCTTTGCCTTCGGAGTGAAACCTTTGCCAGCGGTGGAGCCGTTAGCGGTTGCGTTTAATTTGTCGGTGTTAATAGCCATTAGTCGTTAGTTCCTTTTGAATGATTTGGGCAAATGTTTGAATCGTCTTGCCTCGCCTTAACCAAAAAATGAGACGGGCAAGAATGGTTAAGTCTTCTCTGGAGTAACAGCCGAACTCATCCGGTTCTATTCCAATCTGAGAGATCCACCGCCTCAAAGTGGAGGCTGGGACAATATCGCCTTTGTATTTAGCAAGGGTGATCTGAACTTCTCTGAAGGTGTACAGCGAAGTTTCTAGAACCTCCATTGAAGTCTGTAATACTTGCGCTGCTTGCACTTGGTGTCCCTCTGTGGTTCTAGTGTGGTGCTCTAGTGGTGCGCTCATGGTTGAGCCATCTCTGCACCACTGCAAAACATCTTAAGTAACTAATTTGGAACTGTCAACATTTTTAAGTAACTTAAATGGAACTAATTTTGTAAGTTATGGCATAATCGGCGTATTGAGTGCTGTCAGAGGTATCATTTGCATGAAGGAATTGAAGGATTTGGCGATCAAGGTGACAAAGCGAGTAAACATTTCGTTGAGTGACGGGCTTTATGCTGATCTGGAGGTTTGGGCAGATCAGGAGAAAAGCTCACCTACGGCATTAGCTGGGAGCATTGTCGAAGGTGCGGTTCGTTCAGCGAAACTAAATGGTGTGCTACGAACTAAGAACCCGATCGCTGATTACAGAAGTTTTGTTGGCTTGATTAAGCAGAATCTTTCCACACTTGTAGAGTCAGGAAAGTTTGAAGCAAATCGGCTTAAATATTTGATGGATGGCAACCTTCCAACAGAGGTTGAACTGCTTAGAATAGCTCTGTTGATCGGGGTGTCAGAGGACTATGTTCAAGCGCTTCCAGTGAAAGAGTCCTAGTGGCGATCGCAGCTTTGAGATTTCCTGATCTCACATCGGAATAACCTAAGTCACTTGTTGATCAACAAGTGAGAAGTTTCTGAGCGATCGCAGTGACAACACTAATTAGCACTAATTAGATACAAATTTGATTCAAATACCGCCACAGATGCTAAATTATCTCATCGTCAATAGACAAACGTACTAATGAGGTATTTCAAATGCCCAGAACAAGCCGCGCGATTAGCGTCCGAGTTCCACTGGAGACTATTGAAAAATTGAAGGAAGTTGCTCAAAAAACAGGCTCAACTCAGAATTCGATTCTCAGTAAAGCGATCGAATTGGTACTTGCATTGAGCGGGCAAGTCACGATTTAACAGGTGTGCGATCGGTATCTTGATCAGCTTCAGTTCTGAAAATTAAGTTAAGGAAGGCGATCGCCATGACAACACCAGAATCCCCGCTCGAATTGCTCATGCAGCAACCCCATGAGGTTAGGGTCAATGTGCTTTTGAACAAATATCTGATGCATCATCCCGGTGCACCTGAGAGGTTAAAGGCTTTGGTGCAGAGGGCGATCGTCTGTTCTCAACTAGAGGCAAAGACGAAAGTTTTGTGCTTTGTGATGACCTATGGCTAGAAGTCTTACTTGGCTGTGAAACAAGTAAGGGATAAGTAGAATTCAAAAAAGCAATGAGGACTAAGTGATGATTGCCACAAGTTTTATTCAAATCAGCCAAGAGTCTGCACCTAAATTAGCTGATTCCTTTGAGGAAGGACTATCGACTATCAATGATATCAATTTAGCCTTCGCAGAAGATATGACTTCTGATCAGCAAGACTGGTTTGATGCTGTAAGGCTGAATTTATCGAGGATTGTTGAAGTCCTTCGTTCGACTGGAACAGGAAATATTCCAGAGGGGGAAGAATGGAACACGGCAAGGCAATGGGCTGATATCTATCTCGCTCTTTTCTTGCTTATCGATCGTGGTTTTCAATATATCAAACCAGTTCTTAAGAAAAAATTATCGCCTGGAGCGGCTCTCAGCCCTAACCTTCTGATGGTCGAAATTATCAAAGGACATTCTCTATTCTGGGCAAATTGTTGCTGCGAGGGCAACTACACATTTTCGGTTGCTGCGACAAGGGACGCAATGCGAAAGCTCCGTAAGCTTGACTCCTTAGAAGCCCCCCAGCGGGAACGCGCGTACAAAAAAGTCAGTAAGTATGTGGGCGATCGTTTCGGCTCCGCCAACTTTGAGTTTTTTGCCCCTCATACTGTGTGCGTGATGATTTGCCGCCAGTCTGCGAAGAAGGATAAATCCTTAAAACCGTGGCTTGACCTTTATGACGGATTTATGGATGTTAAATCTAAAAAATTAATCAACGATCTCAGGGAGGGTAAAGCTCAAGGCTTTGGCTTTCGAGCAGGGATACGGCTAACTTCGGCTCCGGGCGGTAGCTATAAACCTTGAACCGAACTTAACAAAACTTCAAATCTACTTGAAAATTTGATTCTCATTTTTATCTGATTTCTAATGAGATCAGAATTCAAAAACGAAAACCGCCAACGCCGTCCCCCAAGACATAACGCTAACGGCTTTTCTTATCCACTTCATCATCAGCCCCAGTAATGGGTCTGGCTCAAATTGCTATGAAAATCATAACGCACCCAAAGCAGAAAAATCAAAGATTTGCTCTCATTAACTACCCCAAGTCTTGCTCCCAATGCCGATCGCGGCTAGTGGCTGAATACACGTTGCCGAGAAATCGATCGCACTGCGGTGGCGGTTTTTGCACCACTTGTGACAGATGGGTGGAGATCGGGGGGGTAGCACGATGACACACCCGCTAGAACCACACCTTGATAAATTTGAGCGAAGCTCCAAACCTGGAAAATTTAATTGCCCTGCTTGTGGAGGCAACAATTTGTCAGTCAACGCCACGACCTTTGCGCACGAGTGCTATGACAACGGCTGCACGGCTCGGCAAATCCTAGATGTGATTGCACCCCTCCAGCCGAACGATCGCCCGATGGTAAGTCGGCAGATCTTGAAGAAGGCAACGATTGAAGCTCCAATACCACAAGGTCTTTGCCTAGAAATTCCAAGGCTTGCTGATATTCCTAGCGATATCCCAAAGCCTTTTAAGCGCAAGGATCATAAGCATGGAGAAGTGCTAATCACGCGCTACCCTTACTCAAACTCTCAACATGCCGAAAGGAAGCAGTGGGATGACGCAACAAAACCTAAAGGTTATGACAAAGACTTCCACCCCTACCACCGAAAAGGCGATCAAGTTGTTTGTGGCAAGGGTACAGAGGCTTGGGGGGCTTACCGCCTTGAGGAAGCGATCGCAGCTTCCATAGCTTCAGGGAGCAAACTAATTCTGTCTCAAGAGGGCGAAACTTGTGTTGAGTTAGGGCGATCGCACTGCATTCCATCGTTTACCTTCCAAGGCGGCAGTTGGTCTGGGAGCGATGTCGCTGTCGTGGCGGCACGAATCAAGGCAGAGGGAATGGTCTGGGTTCATATTGAGGACAATGATGCTGCTGGGCAAACCAAGGCTCAAAAACTTAAAGAGAAATGCGCTGAAGCAAAAGTTCCTTTTATTGCGATCCCAATTACCTCTATCTGTCCCGAAGTTCCAGAGAAGGGAGATCTAAAGGAATGTCTTGAATTGGTAGATGTGGAAACGTTCGTTTCACTGCTTTCCAAAGCAATCCAAAGCGCGATCGCCATGCCTTCGCCCAATGCTAAGGCTGAGGTCGGCAGCGAACCGAGACAGGTAGGTGAGACGATCGCGCTACCTTCATTGAGTGCAGAGCCTTGTGATCCGTACCGTCTCACCGATGCGGCGGCAACTCTCGATCACCACCTGAACATTCATTTGTTTAAGCAAGGAACAGGAGCCTACATTGTCATGGAGGGAGCTTTTTTCTGGTGGAATAACAATTTGGGTGTATGGGAAAATCAGCCCGACGACATAATTAGGCGGTTGGTTGCAGATGAGTCTAAGAAGGTCTACGCTTCACGGATTGTAAAAAACGGTGATGGCTTTGAGGAGCGAAAAACGTTTAAATATGCGACACATCGGAACGTTACTAGCGCGATCGGATACAACCGAGATCAGCTAGCGATTTCTAACTCTGAACGAACTTACAATGAGTCGTTGATTAATTTTACAAACGGGGTTCTTGACGTTGGAACCGGGGAGTTTCGGGCAGAGCACCGAAGAAATGATTATCTGACTCATCAAATCCAATCCCAGTTCCAGCCTGGTTCTGAGTGCCCGGAAGCATTTTTAGAATTTGTTAAAACCTGCTATGGACTAGATCAACTCGACACTATTCAAGCAGTCGTTCGATATTACATTGACTTCACTTTGCCCTATGGCAAGTTCGTTCATTTGGCTGGAAAATCGGGGACGGGTAAAGGCGTTCTGCTGCGGTTCCTATCTGATTTGCATGGCAGCTTTGCGAAAGGGTTGGGTGAGGATTTCGAGGCTGTATCCAAAGCCGAAACTCGTCACCAATACCTGACAGGCACACGAATAGGAGCATTTCCCGATATCTCTTCAAGTATCGGCAAGCTTGGGGCATTTTACGAATTAGTAGACAATGGCTCCCTAACTGGTCGTCCACTGTTCTCGTCATCGGGTTATCAAAAAAGGTGGAACGTTCGCTTTTTGACAGCAAGTACCCAAGAAATTCAATTTGAGGATTCTAGCCGGGGATGGGAGCGGCGATGCTTCCCGCTTCAAACGCTCGATAGGCAAGGCGTTGAAAATCCCGATTTAGAGGCGGGTGTACAAGCCTGCATAGGCGAAGTAGTTTCTTGGGCGATGTCGATGGAGCGATCACGGGTTCAAGAAATTTTGTGGCAAACTACGCCACAAACCCAGGAGCTTAGAGATGCACAGGCGATCGCGTCGGATTCGGTTGCCTCGTTCATCGATTTTTGCCTTGCTCCTGATAACCAAGGCGTTCCGATTTCCAAGGCAATTCTTTATCGCCAATATGCCGCTTACTGTGCGGCTACTGGACTAAAACCGAAGGGATACATGAGGTTCTGTACAGTTATGAAAGCGTCTCTAGGCAATCGCTTTGAGACTGGCAGGAGTAGCAGAATCGTAGACGGGAGCAAAGTAAATGTTCCAGCTTGCTTCTCAGGATTTAAGCCTATCAATAGGCTTTTTACCCCTCGCAATGCTGGCAGCACGATCGAAAATTCGGAATACGATTGTAATCTGAAGCATCTATCAGAAGGAGGCTTGGGGCTGTTCCGCGAGGCGATCGCCCCCACGGTCAAGGAGGTTGAGCCAGAACAGGCGCTTGCTACCGCAGAACAGCCGGAATCAATAAAATGGCAGCCTAAGATCGGGGATAAAGCATGGATCTGGCAATCTGAAATCAATGCTTGGCAAAAAGGGGAGATAACTGCTTTACCTGATCGATCCAACAATCGCTGGATAGCCATGATCGAAAGCTCAGGAATCGAATGCAACGTTTACAATATTTCCCATTTATCTCGCTTTGAAACGGTAGCAACGGCATGATAAATTCGGATTCTATTAAAAACCCTAGGACAACTGCTGAGACTAAGACCCAGAAGCAGTGGTTTTTCACGTCTGATGCTGCAATCGAGCTTGATTTGCCTGCCGAAAAACTGAGAGAGTTGTACAGAAATGGAATGTTTCAGATGGGCTTTCATATTCGAGATGTTTCTGCTCCAAAATCGAAGCGTCCAACTCTGCAATTTCATGTGGAACGCTGTTCAAAGCAACTAGAAACCCCACCCGAAAAACGTAAGCAGTACTAGAAATGACATTAGAAGAAGTTAATGCACGTCTCAAGGCGGCAAAAATTGGCATATCCATTGAATGTAGAGGCGATCGCCTGTCGCTCCGTGGCACGCTCCCACCTAAAATTAAACTGGGAGAGACGAAAACCAAGCAAAGAACTATCCCTCTTAAGATTTACGCTAACCCCGCTGGGTTAAAACGGGCAGAGAAAGAAGCGCGGAAATTAGGGGGGCAACTAGGTTGTAAAGAGTTCAATTGGGACGATTGGGAAGATGAACCCGAACCTGATCAAGAAACGGTTTCAAGTTGGGTGGAACGCTTTGAGACAGATTATTTTAATAGGCGCTCACGCACTCCAAAATCAGAAACGACATGGCGTACAGATTACAGGCAACCGTTTAGCCAGTTGCCTTCTGATGCTTTGCTAACGGCTGAAACGTTGCGTCAGTCAATCCTTGAGACAGAACCCGACACACGCAACAGACAGCGGCGTTGTATGGCATTGGGGCTGTTAGCCAAGTTTGCGGGTCTAGAGCTAAATGCAACGGCTCTGAGAGGTGATTACTCACCGAAGCGCGTTAGTCCTCGTGACTTGCCCACCGATGCAGAGATCAGCCAGTGGCGCGATCGTATTCCTAACCTGCGCTGGCAGTATGCTTTCGGTCTGATGGCTTGCTATGGCTTACGCAACCATGAGCTATTCCACATTGACTTAGAGAAGCTGAAAACCAATCCAGTTCTAAGCCTGATTGATGATAAAGACGGCGGCGGAAAGACGGGCGCTAGGCGGGTATGGGCTTGCTATCCCGAATGGTGGGACAAGTGGCAGTTGTGGAACGTTGATCTATTGCCTCAAGTCACTGGGAAAACCAACTCAGACTTAGGCAGTCGAGTAACCATAGCGTTAAAACGATATGGGTTTTACAAGCCCTACAACTTACGCCACGCTTGGGCAGTGAGAACGCTTGAGTTTGATATCCCTGTGGAACTAGCAGCGCAACAGATGGGACATAGCCTCAAAGTCCACGACGAGTCCTACCACGCTTGGATCTCAGACGATGTGCATCAACGGGCATTTGATCGAGCTATGCAGCGTCCCGATCGCCCACTAGCGCCCTAAATTTGCACTAAATTAACCCGATTATTAAGCCTATTTCAATGCAGTTTGGTACATTTGTTCATCAGTAAAAGGCTTGTTTTATAAGGGTTTTAGCCTGTATCGCCCTGGTACAGGCGTTTTACTATGGTGGACTGAAAATCCTCGTGTCCGGAGTTCAAGTCTCCGTCCTGGCATTTAACCAAGGTAAGCAAAGACCCTAGTCGTAAGCGATTTGGGAATTTTTTCTTAACCAATCTACTCTTAAGCTTAACCAATCTACTCTTAAGGGCGATCGCTACTCTGATTTCTGCGCCATTCAAGCGTCAAAATGCAATGGTTTGATTCTAAGCTTACGGAGTATGGGATTCAATTCAAACTAGAGAAGGCAACGATCGCCCTCACCAAACTATTTATGCTGACTGCTACTGAGCTAAAGTTAATCTGAATAGCCCCCCACTCAGAAGTCTACAGAAGATGAACAACATTACTCATATCGGTTTAGCGCCTGAAAAAACGCCTTGGGCAATTCGCTGGCAGTCGATCGCCCAAAACCGCATCTGGCTCATGCTGTTGTTAGCCGCTGGTAGTGCTAGCAGTGTGGTTTATCCCCATCCGCCGCTGGTGGCATTTGGGGCGATTGCGGGAACGACTCTTACCCCTCAAAAAGCGCTGGGAGCCACAACGGTAATATGGCTAGTCAATCAAATTTTCGGCTATGGGTTACGTCAATATCCTCAAACCGTTGAATCTCTGGGTTGGGCGATCGCTATGGGCATCGGGGCGCTGCTGATTACTGGTTTTGCCTCACTCAGACCGCAGTTTAGTCAAGCCACGTTTAAAGGTCATTGTCTATGGGTGCTGGCGATCGCGGTGGCGGGATTTGTGATGTTTGAAGGAATTATCTTGTCATTGGGTTTTCTGCTCACAGGCAGCCATGTTTTCACCTGGGAGGTTTTAGGGAGTTTGTTCACCAAGGAAGTGATTTGGACTGTGGCTCTGACTGGTGTTTATGGTGCGATCGCCCGTCATAGCCGTTAGATCACCGACTGTAACGGTGAGGTTCTTACGCGAGAGTTTTGTGGCGATCGGACTCTGTTGAGGGGGCAAGTGCGTTAGCCCGGACAGCGCGGAACATGCCAAAGCGACAAAGACCTGCACCAAAAGCTAGCCGCATCAAAAGAAGAGTTGGGACTTCTCGTAAAGACTTAATAAAACCGGAAAAGCCGAACTTTACTAATCCTGTAGGTCGAATAATTCCTTGCCAAATAGAATCAATCCAAGACGGCAGGGTTTGTGGAGTCCAGTCTGCCGTCGTCACCAAACCTTCAACGAATCCCGTTTTTGCCAAAAGTTCAGAAAACCCTTCGATGCTAGAAAAAGCGGGATGCGACCACTGATCGAGCAGTTGCTGCATGACTGGGCGCTCCCAGAAATTAAGCGGAATTTGGCGATCGTCTCTCTGGTTCCAATCTGCCATGACCATAATGCCGCCGGGTTTGAGTACTCTCATCAATTCTTTAGCAAAAATGGCTTTATCTGGCATGTGAGGCCCCGCCTCAATTGACCAAACCACATCGAAGCTGGCATCTGGAAAAGAGAGCGCCATTGCGTCATCGACCTGAAACTGCGCATTGAGTTCTGGGGGCGTTAACTGCTGGGCACGACTCACCTGCTGAGGACTAATGGTCACGCCTGTGACTGCAAATCCGTAGTCCTCTGCCAAAATGCGGCTGCTCCCCCCGATGCCACAGCCCACATCCAAAACGGTGGCGTTACGGGGCAGTTGATCTAGCCCGCCCCAACGCACCATTTCATGAACAAAGTCAGCCTTTGCTGTTAAAAAATCTTTCGGTCGAGGTGGCGAACCATAGTGCCCCAAGTGGATGTGTTCACCCCAGTAAAATTCCAAAATACCGTCTTCTGTCCATTGGTCGTAGGAATTGGCAACGGAGTCAGAGGATTGATAGCGGCGGGCAGTTGCTAAGTAAAGGACAATGCCGACCGTCGGTAGGGCAAGGAGCAACCCAAGGGTGAGAAATAGATTCATTCAGAGCGATTGTTGAAAGAGGGGCTTATTCAATATATCAAACTGCATGGATGACCTCGATCGCTTTCAAAAGAACCTTAAACCTAACATGGGTTCCGAGGTCACAGAAATAGGATAAGCGAGAAAAACAGGCTGAGAAAAAGTTACCGAGTATTAAGTGACATGAGTATTGATGTGGCATTCTGGAATTTTAGAGGCTTTAATTGGAGTACCTAAGAAGGGTTCAGGGCGCATGAGTCAGAAGTGGCATAGAGCTAATTGGAATTACTTCACCGCCTGGTGAGCCTTACTAGGAGCACTTTAAACATGACAGAGAATCATTGGGTTCGCTGGAATGCCAGACCAGACTATGATCGCTGGCAAGGTATTTTAAGCACCTGCGCGATCGCTGGGAGTTGGCTGTATCTCAATCGCTCGGTGCTGGATTGGCTAGCACAGACCTTACAAGAAATTTCGGTATTTAATGGATTAATGCTAATAGCCGGAGGCTTACTCCTGCTGGGTTTAGGTATTTATTATCGCCAACAGATTCAATTTTCGGCACTGACCCTTCGGGCTTTACCATTGGCAATCATGCTGGGCTGCGGAATCGGGGCGATCGCTACTCGTTGGCTCATTGCCTTAGAACAATTGCCTGTTGTGCTATTTGTTTCAGGCACTTATGGCATGTTGGGCTTATTTCTTGCTCCTGTTACTTGGCGTAAAGGCTTACCTGTAGGCGTGGCGATCGCCTGTTTGTTTCCCTTTGGGGTGCAGTTTAGTACCGGGTTAGGTGCGCCAGCGCGGGTACTCACTGCCTATGTTGTGGAATTTGTTCTGAACCTCTGGCACGTACCCGCTATTTCTACCGAAGATATTATTTTGCTCGATACGGGCGTGGCATATGTTGATAGTCCTTGCAGCGGGCTGAAAAGTATGTGGACAGGAACGTTGTTTCTACTGGCTGCAACTTGGCTTGAGAATCGGGAAATGGGATTGCGTTGGCTTGTCGTCGGTGTGGCTAATTTAGGTTTTTTGGCGATCGCCAATACTGCTCGCATCATTACCCTCGTCGTTCTTACCCACGTTCTCCATCAGCCTGCTCTAGCTGAGATGCTCCATGTGCCTCTGGGGTTAATGGGTTTTGTGATCGCTAGTTTAACAACTTGGGGCTTGTTGCGCTGGGTTCCGCGGCAGCGAAGCATTACCGATTCCAAAAATGTTGATGCTGAGGAAAAGCAGTATCAGCAAAAGTCTCACTATTCTTCGCTTCAAGCCATGCTCATTCTCATGACCAGCCTTCTAGCACTGACGTTAATTCCTCACCCTCAACAAACCCCATCCTCCACAGTAGATTTGTCAAAACTTGAGTGGTCTACTTCAATCCAAACTCAGCCGATCGCGCTAAATCCTTACGAGCAAAAATTCTTTGCCAATTACCCAGGTGTCACCACTCAAAAACAACAGTTTAAATTCCAAAACTTAACGGGTTCTGTCGTATTGGTTGCCAGCCCCACGTGGCAAGCGCACCATGCACCGGAACTGTGCTTAACAGCGGTTGGATATCACATTGATCAAATGATAGGGAAAGCCTTAACGCCAGCCATAAGCGCACGCTGGTTAACCTTAAATGGCGGTCAGAAAACTTCAACTTACTGGTTTCAGTCTGCAACTCGAACCACTGATGATTTTTTTGTGAGGTTCTGGGGCGAGGTCTTTCGCAAAGATTCAACTTGGACACTGGTTTCTCTTGTATTTGACCAGTCTCACAGTGCCGATGAACCTTCAGTTCAGGCGTTTCTAACCCTAATACATCATGCATTGGCACAAATTCAACCCGTGGGAGAGCAATCATGAGTTCGGTATCTCTCATCCCTAGAAAGGGATTGACCATTCTATTCAACATCTTTTTCTGGATATTTAATGCTTCCCTGCTCCTTGTCATTTACATCGGCATTTTGCCCTTTTTAGGAATGGCGCTGATTAGTGACGCGGCGACCGGTCAAGTTCCCTTAAACTTCTTCATTCCTTTTTTTGGTCTGATAGGTGTTCCAACAGCCTGTACGATCGCGGGTTTTAAGTCCAACCAAAAACTTGCGTCCTTGTCTCTCTTCCAGTTATTTTATGGCGTAGAAGCACCGCTACTGTTGTGCTGTTTATTGCGGTTCTTTGTGCTGCGAGACTTAACGCCCGCCAGTTCTTTTTTGCTGGTTACAGGATTAGTCAGCACGATCGCCACAACTCATTGGCTTGTGAAAGGACGCGATCCTAAAGCGAAGGCAAGCCTTTGGCATTTAATCGGGCTAAGCTTGATACTTTTGCTATCGATTTATTTAGTAGCGATCGCTCTTTTCTTCGTCCCACCGTTCCTTCAATTTATTGCAAACTATTTACCGATTGTGCTCATTTACAGTCTGATCATGTTCCCGTTAACGCTGCTCCTAGCTGGACTAGGAAGCCTGCCGTTCGGAATGTTGTGGGTTTCTGGGCAAGGTTGGAGACAGACTTTTCGGGCTACCACTGTTAGATACGGCACCCAGAAAGTTACTGCGTTAGTGATCGGGCTAGCGATCGCCTGGATCATCATCTTAATGACTCTGCAACAACAGCCGCAAATCCAAGCTTTTGCACTCCTCGAGAACCCGCCTCAGAGTGAAGGCGATCGTCAAGCTCTGGTCCAAAAGTCAGGTGTGATTCGCAAAGGATTACTGAACGCCTACCTCAGCGCTTATCGCTATCCTCGGATCGCAGATACTTCTATTTATAATACCTACCGTCAAGACTTAAAGCTACCAGAAGAATCTGCCCAGGAAATTCAATCAGCCTATAACGTCCTAACTCATCCGTTTCAATATGGCGGCACTTACGAAGACCGGGAAAAAGCCGAAAAGCTATACGCCCAATTTTTTGACACTCCCATCATTCGGGGAGAAAGCGCCGTGATTCAACGCGCCCTAGCCTCAACCTTTAACCGAGGAGAAGCCAAGGCAGGTCTACTGGATGTCAATGAACGACGAGTGCACATTGCAGAACAGCAGGTTAACATCAAACCTCAAGGCGATTGGGCAGAAGTTGAACTTTACGAAGTGTACGAGAATCAAACCTTAGATCAAGAAGAAATTCTTTACTACTTTTCATTACCCGAAAGCGCGGTTGTCACTGGAATCTGGCTAGGCAATACAGCCAATCGTGCTGATAGTTTTCCCTTCCAAATTTCTACTAGAGGAGCAGCCCAGCAGGTCTATAACCAAGAAGTATCTCGTCGAGTCGATCCGGCACTACTCGAGCAAGTGGGATCACAAAATTATCGGTTGCGGGCATTTCCAATTCCAGCTTTTGGGAACGGCAAAATGCACCTGTGGATGACTTATAAGGTGATGAAGCAAGATACAGGCTGGATCATGCCAAAGTTGAACGAACGGCGGAACGTTTATTGGACAGATAAAACCCAGCGCAAAGTTAATGGCAACGCTGTTGCTAAGCAGGATCAGTGGCTGCCCACTGCTATCTCGGCAAACAATGCTCAACCTATAGCCCACCAATTTACGTTACCCAACGGCGGCAATGTTTTAGCGAAGCCTTTTGCTAAAGATCGCTACAGCCTTCCGCAAGGCGATCGCATTGCCGTGGTGCTAGACGGTTCGTACAGCATGAATTCCCACCGTCAGGAAGTTGAAAAAACTTTCCAATGGTTAAAAGCACAGATTCTTCCAAAAAATCAACTAGATCTATACCTGACGGCTAGCGCTCCGGCTCAACCAATTCAATGGAACGGCATGGACAGTTTTGATGCCGCCCAGGCAACTTTCTACGGCAGCTTAGAGCCTCGCCAAATGCTAGAACAGTTCCAAAAACTGCGAAACACAACGCCCTATGATGCCGTTCTGCTCATTACCGATCGCGGCAGCTACGAGTTGACAGAAAACAACAAAACCGCTTTATTGATGCCTGCTCCGCTCTGGCTCCTCCATCTAGACGGACTACAACCCGCTTACG
Source organism: Timaviella obliquedivisa GSE-PSE-MK23-08B (assembly GCA_019358855.1). NCBI lineage: Bacteria > Bacillati > Cyanobacteriota > Cyanophyceae > Oculatellales > Oculatellaceae > Timaviella > Timaviella obliquedivisa. The sequence goes on from JAHHII010000006.1 coordinate 25,563, forward strand.
ATGATGCCACCCTGGAGGCAATTCAAAGCAGCGGCGGCAGCGTCTCTACTGATGTGCAAGAAATAATGCAGCGAATTGGGACGCAGCCTACTTTGGGCAACGGCACTTCGTTATTAAGCGTAGTAGACCACTATGCCTGGTTCCTCAGCAAAACGCCAGATTCATCTGCTGAAACCGATGAGGCGTTCGCCCCGATCGCGGCTCGTCAATGGGTCACCCAAGTCAGTCAGTCTATCAAGCCCGATCAGCTTCAAGAGCTAGACGCGGTACATACCCTGGCAAAACGCTATCAACTGGTCACACCTTACTCATCCATGATTGTGTTGGTGAATGATCAGCAGAAACAAGACTTGAAGAAGGCAGAAGCAGGGAGCGATCGCTTTAACCGAGAGGTCGAAGATCAGCAGTTGCCACAGCCCAGTACGTTTGGCGATATTTCGGCAGTGCCGGAGCCAGCAGAGTGGATGTTAATGGGAGTTGGAGCCCTACTGTTAGGGGTGGTTTATCGCCGTCAAAAGCAGCAAGCTTCAGGGTTGTAAATGATGGGTGAGGCGATTAATGTTTCTGCGCAAAATGCTCTAGCAATTCTCGGTGCAAAAATCGAGAGCGATCGCCTCTCATAACATAACAACCAAACCGATACACTTGCCGCGTAAACTTTTTAGCAGATCAGAACTCTGGATCGGTGCAGCTAATTTGCTTCAGTTTCGCCTGTCGCTTGCTGAATCTTCTGCTCTAAAACCTTTTCCCAATTGGGATCATCGGGATGAATGGTAATCATGCGTCCTGATGCTTTGGAGCGATCGATATAAACGTGAAAAGCATTGGTATCCTCTCGATGAACCAAAACATAATGACGTAATTCATCAAGATTCATGGATTCAAAATTGGCTTGTGTCATGGCTCGTACCTTCCAGTTGGCTTGATCTCGAAGTCGAGGCTGTCTCCGGCAAGCACATACAAGTTGCCAGTCCGCTCATCGATTCTAACGATTTCAATGGATCTATACTGCCATCCAGAGTAAATCACATTGGTGAGGCGGTAGCAGAGGCGATAAAGCCCCTGAGCTTGCTCATTATTGGGTTTCATTCTTGTGTAGCTTAACTGAGAGGATGTTTGAAAAGTCAAAATTGTGACCCGAACCGCCCCCTAAATCCCCCATTTTGGGGGACTTTTAAGCCACTTCTTGTTCAAAGTCCCCCAAAATGGGGGATTTAGGGGGCGAGTGTAAGAGGCTTTAATACTTTTCAAACATCCTCTGAGCTTACTGATAATAGCGGTTTGGAATCAACTTACGGCACTGATTCGATAACCTGAATTCTTGTCTTTAAAGTTCCGCGTTCCGCGTTCATCATTTCAAAACCCCATCCACTCCCTACTTCCTACTCCTTTCCGCAAAATGTTCTAGCAATTCCCGGTGCAAGAACCGATATCGCCCGCCCACCCGTTGCAGCAAACGGCGCTCGACGCAGTAGTTAAGGAAGCGCGCATAATGCCACGGGGCAGATTGGTTACTGGTAAGGATGAGGCGGAGGCAGAAGTGTTGGATAAAGGCAACGCCACCTAGGGTAAAACCTAGCACTATAGAAACCGCTAACCATTGGGGGATAAGGATAATGGACAAGTTTTGTAGAAGTGCTCCAGCAATCATGTGCCAATCTTTTCTTTTGCCAATTCCGTCAGCGATCGCTACAGGAAAAGACACAAGAATTACACCGCTTATATAGGAGAGCAGGATTATCCAAAGTGTGCTTTGGAGCGAGTTCCAAATGCCTTGGTTTGGGCGCAATCGTACCTCTAAGTCTTGCTTCATCCCGACAGTCATTCCAAAAATCAGTCCTATACTTACCCCAATCATCAACCCACTAACTAACCCAAAAAACACCTCCACAAACAGCAATGTAATGAGATGTGCAAAAGTTCGTTCTCCAGACAGTCCTATTATTAGGCTCAGAAACTGTCCAGCAAGCACCCCAAGAAGCAGCCCAAAAGGCAACCATTCTTTTAGACAGCGCACAATTTCTCGGCGTGCTTCGCGCGACATCCAAGTTCTAAAAACCCCTACGGTCTCAATCTCAGAAAACGCATTAATTAACCCAAAAGGTAGCCCAATCATCAGCCCGCCAGCTATCAGCCCACCAGTTAGCCTGTAGAGCAACCCAGCAGTTGGTGTAATAGCCAGCATAAAAGTCGGCACGCCAGTTATCCCAAAAATCAGCATAGAAGTTAAGCGATACTGCAACTTCTGATTCCTTGTATCCAACCACTCCGGCTGTATCCGCTCAAGCAACAATTCCGTCTGAAAACTCTTCTTTAACTTTCCCGCTAACCACTGCAAATAATGCTGTGTCTGCGCATACTTCGGCTCCGACTCTAGGGCTTTATACGCCCACTCCTTTCCCTTCGCCCCCCGCAGATTCCACTCTGCCTTTCGCATATCCCAACTCAACCGTCGCTCAATATATGCTTCCAATAACTCCGCCTTAGTACCAAACGATCGCCCCTCATAAGCCACCGCCGCAATGCTCAACAGCAATGGCACCCGCAAAATCCCCGGCTTCCCTGCCTCATCGTTTTCCAACATTGCCCCCATCTTCGGCTGCGTCTCTAACGCCTCCCAAAACTCCCTCTGCCCCACATTCAACAAATACCGCCGAATCTGCTCATCTCCCAACGGCTCCAAACTCACTGCTCCAGCAAGCTGCCCCAACGTTGCTCCTCCCTCGCGGTATTCCTCACCACGGCAACACACCACTAGATGCGGATAGGTAAACTGCGCCACCAATCGATTGATCGCAACAATACACTTCTGCTGACGCTCCAAGCCCAACTCATCCAGCCCATCCAGCAGCGGCAGCAACAGCTTATCTTTCAGCCACTGTTCGCTTTCTTTGGGCTGAATGTTAAACATCTCCTTAAGCTGCACCTTCAGCCAATCCCTAATTGGCTGTTTGTCATCCTTCCATGCCGAAAGCTCAAAAATAATCGGCAGCACTGTCCCTGGTGTAGCGATCGCCCCTGCCAAAAGCTCCTGCGCCAATCCCAACAGCGTCGTCGTCTTGCCCGCCCCCGGATCACCCAAAATTAAGAGTTTGCGCTGAGCTTGGCAAAACACCTTCAGCATGGGTTGAGCAGCCAAGTCGGTAATGCCATCCGGTGTTTCTAGTTTGCGGCGCGGTTTTAGGGGAGAGCGATCGACCTGTTGCGGTTGCTCCAACATTGCCAGCGGAATCAATACATCATCATTCAGAACATCGTCTAAACGCTGTTGCACTTCCGATCGCACCGCTTGCAGCAAATCCCGCTGGCGATCGCTCCATTTTTCAATTCTTTTAGGAAACGCCTCCCGAAACATCACCGCTAAATCAACGTCCTGCGTCTCTGGCTGCTCACCCGGAAACGGTACGCGCTGGACTGGCGGATCACTTCCAGGAAAATTTGGCTTTTGTTTGGGCTTTGCGCGTTCTTTCAGGGCTTCCAAAACCCTCAACTGTGCTGTTGCTTCATCTAACCCAAAAATGTCTACACGAGTGATTAAACTCAGCATCCCTCCTGGTTCACAAGGGCTAACCCGAACCGTTAATAAACTACGGTTTTCGCCTGTCGGATCTTTAGCAAACGCCGTTGTCCATTCCGATTGTGTATACGCCGCTTGCAAGTAGTGATCCGATAAAACAGCGATTGTTTTATGGCTCTGCTTTGCAGCTTTGTCCATTTCCAATACAAAGTTGCCCCCCGGTCGGAAATCCCAGGCATCAATAATAACTGAGTAGCCTGCTTCTTCTAGCGTCCAAGCCAACCATTCCGCCCAAGGGCGATCGCCCTGGTTGTAGCTAATGAAAAAATCTTTAGTCGATGGTAGCATTCAGCTTTCGGGGGTAAGGAAACACAGTCCTTAAGATCACCCTAATTTTAGGGATAGAGCAGGATTTTGCCAAGAATTCTACATCAGCCCCATTCCCAATCCTCACCCTTCAGCTTTAACGAGGTAAATGGTTATGGGCGATCGCCAAATCCAACACCACCTTTTCATACACCTGGTTCAACTTATGCCGTCCCTACAGGCATCCCCAATAAATCCTCAATCCTCGGCATCTCTTCTAGCGAAATCACCCGCCCCTCATCTTCAAATCCCGAAATTTCATTAAAGTTCAGGTAGCGATATAAATCTGCCGCAAACGGATCAATCTTCTCCGCCATCACCTCCAAATACTCCGCCACTGTGGGAATTCGTCCCAGCAGTGCACAAACTGCCGCCAGTTCAGCAGAACCCAGATAAACCTGAGCATCTTTGCCCATACGGTTGTTAAAATTGCGCGTTGACGTTGAAAAGACCGTCACGCCATCGGCGACCCGCGCCTGATTGCCCATACACAGCGAACATCCTGGCATTTCCGTTCGGGCACCCGTCGCCACAAAAATGTCATACATCCCCTCTTCGCGGAGTTGCTTTTCGTCCATTCGGGTTGGAGGCGCAATCCACAGTTTTGCCTTCGCCACGCCTGCCCCATCTAGCACCTTTGCCGCCGCCCGATAATGCCCAATGTTGGTCATGCAAGAGCCAATAAACACCTCATGAATCGGGTCGCCCGCACATTCCGACATCAGCTTAATGTTGTCAGGATCATTCGGAGCGGCAACGATCGGTTCCTTAATATCGTCCAAATTGACCTCAAGGATTGCCACATATTCCGCATCAGCATCAGCTTCTAGCAAAATTGGGTTTGCCAACCACTGCTCCATCTTGACTACGCGCCGCAGAATGGTACGGGCATCGCCATAGCCGCGCGCCGCCATATTTTTCAGCAACGCCACGTTAGAACGCAGATATTCCGCCACGGTTTCAGGACTAAGTTTGATGGTGCTGCCTGCACAAGAGCGCTCGGCAGTGGCATCGGTTAGTTCAAAGGCTTGCTCTAACTTCAGGTCGGGCAACCCTTCCATTTCCATAATTCGCCCAGAAAAGATGTTTTGCTTGTTCTGCTTTTCTACGGTTAGCAACCCTTTTTGAATAGCAACATAGGGAATGGCGTTGACCACATCTCGCAGGGTTACGCCGGGTTGCAACGATCCTGTAAATTTCACCTTTACCGATTCGGGCATATCCAAGGGCATTACGCCCAACGCCGCTGCAAACGCCACCAATCCAGAACCTGCCGGGAAGGAAATACCTAACGGAAACCGCGTATGGGAATCACCGCCTGTGCCGACGGTATCGGGGAGCAGCATTCGGTTGAGCCAAGAGTGAATAATGCCGTCACCAGGACGCAAGGAAACGCCGCCACGAGAATTGATAAAGTCGGGTAAATCCTGATGAGTCACCAGGTCTACAGGCTTGGGATATGCGGCTGTGTGGCAGAAGCTTTGCATGACTAAATCGGCGCTAAAGCCTAGACACGCTAGCTCTTTTAGCTCGTCACGGGTCATCGGGCCTGTCGTATCTTGGGAACCGACAGTCGTCATCAGCGGTTCGCAGGAAGTGCCGGGGCGTACACCGGGTAAACCGCAAGCTTTGCCTACCATTTTTTGCGCCAGGGTGAAGCCTTTGCCCGTATCGTTAGGCATGGAGGGACGACGGAATTCGGGACTGGGTTCTAAGCCGATTGCCGCGCGAATTTTGTCGGTGAGCGTCCGCCCAATCAGCAAGGGAATCCGTCCGCCTGCTTGGACTTCATCTAAAATCGTGTCGGGCTTGAGGGTAAATGTAGAAATGACCGTTCCCGCTTCGTTAGTGATTTCGCCCTTGTAAGGATAAATCGTAATCACCATACCTGTTTCCATGGTGCTGACATCGCACTCAATGGGCAAGGAGCCAGAATCTTCAGCGGTGTTGAAAAAGATCGGCGCAATATTGCCGCCGAGGATGAAGCCGCCCGATCGCTTATTCGGAACATGGGGAATATCATTGCCAATGTGCCACAGCACCGAGTTAATGGCTGATTTACGCGAAGATCCCGTTCCCACTACATCGCCCACGTAGGCTACGGGATGCCCTTTCTGTTTCAGATGGGCGATCGCCTCTAAAGATCCAGGCTGTTTCGTTTCCAACATCGCTAGAGCGTGGAGCGGAATATCAGGGCGCGTGGTTGCATGAGTTGCGGGCGAGAGATCATCAGTGTTAGTTTCTCCCGGCACTTTAAAGACAGTGACGTTAATGGCTTCTGCCAACTTAGGGCGAGTCGTAAACCATTCTGCCGCTGCCCAAGAATCGATGACCTGCTGAGCGTAGGAGTTCGTTTCTGCCAGTTCTTGCACATCATGAAAGGCATCGTAAACTAACAAAGTTTTGCTGAGGGCGGCAACGGCAGTCGGCGCGACTTCGTCAACCTGGAGCAAATCAATCAGAGCATGGACGTTATAGCCGCCCATCATAGTACCGAGAAGTTCGGTTGCGGCGGTGGGGGTGATCAGCGGGCTAGTGATTTCGCTTTTGGCGATCGCTGTCAGAAAACCAGCCTTCACATAAGCCGCTTGATCAACGCCTGGAGGAATGCGATCGGTCAACATTTCCATTAATGCCGCCTCTTCACCTGCCGGAGGATTTTTCAACAGATCACAGAGATCCGCAGCCTGTTCTGCACTAAGGGGCAACGGAGGAATTCCAAGGGCAGAGCGTTCTGCAACGTGTTGACGGTATTGTTCCAGCATAGTCTTCAGTTAATAGTCTTTGGTTAATGGATGCGGCTGTAGAGATGGAGATTGGGCGACCCTTGCGGTATCTGCGAAGCAGCACGCGCGCCACAGATCATATTTAACCGTATCGGGATACTTTTACAGTACCTCGTGAACACTTCTCTCGACAGGGCAACTGGTGGGGCGATCGGCATTTCCAGGAGTATGACAAAGGGGTATCAATCCCTAGACCCGCTCCGCTTCGATACATTTTTTCAAAAAGAATTGCAAATAATCACCGAAAACCTTAATAAAATCCGTCCCCTAGAAAGAATTACAGTGAAACAATAGAAGGTAGAACACTTTACATTTCGCAAGGTATCTTTCATATGCACCTGAGTGAAATCACCCATCCCAACCAATTGCATGGGCTATCGATGCAGCAGCTCAAGCAAATTGCGTTACAGATTCGTGAAAAACATTTAGAAACCGTAGCCGCTAGCGGCGGTCACCTGGGCCCTGGGCTGGGTGTTGTCGAACTAACCATAGCTCTCTATCAGACGCTCGACCTCGATCGCGATAAGGTGATCTGGGACGTAGGACATCAGGCGTATCCTCACAAACTCATCACTGGACGCTACGATCGCTTCTCCACACTTCGCCAAAAGGCAGGAGTAGCGGGTTATCTGAAACGCAGCGAGAGTCGGTTTGACCATTTTGGCGCGGGTCACGCCTCCACCAGCATTTCAGCCGCGCTGGGCATGGCATTGGCACGAGATGCTAAAGGCGAAAAGAACAAAGTTGTGGCGGTCATTGGCGATGGAGCATTAACTGGGGGCATGGCATTAGAAGCCATCAACCACGCGGGGCATTTACCCAAAACCAATCTGCTAGTAGTGCTCAACGATAACAATATGTCGATTTCGCCTAATGTCGGAGCAATTCCCCGCTATCTCAATAAAATGCGGCTCAGTCCGCCTGTGCAGTTCTTCAAAGATAATCTAGAGGAACAAATCAAGCATCTGCCCTTTGTAGGCGAGTCTTTAACGCCCGAACTTGCCCGTGTTAAAGAAGGCATGAAGCGGCTGGCAGTTCCTAAAGTGGGGGCAGTGTTTGAAGAATTGGGCTTCACCTACATGGGGCCTGTCGATGGGCATAACTTAGAGGAACTGATTACGACTTTCCAGCAGGCACACAAGCATCCGGGCCCTGTGCTGGTTCATGTGGCGACTGTGAAAGGAAAGGGATATGCGATCGCCGAAGCTGATCAAGTTAGCTACCACGCGCAAAATCCTTTTAACATTGCAACGGGCAAAGCTATTCCGGCTAGCAAGCCCAAACCTCCCAGCTATTCCAAAGTGTTCGCCCACACCTTAACCAAGCTGGCAGAAAACGATCCGCGCATCATCGCTATTACTGCTGCAATGGGTACGGGCACAGGCTTAGACAAGTTTCAAGCCAAGCTGCCCAATCAGTACATTGATGTGGGTATCGCTGAGCAGCACGCCATCACCATGGCAGCCGGGCTTGCCTGCGAGGGAATGCGCCCTGTTGCCACGATCTACTCTACTTTCTTGCAGCGAGCATACGACCAAATTGTTCACGATGTTTGCATTCAAAAGCTGCCTGTGTTCTTCTGCCTCGATCGCGCTGGCATTGTCGGGGCAGATGGTCCGACTCACCAGGGCGCATACGATATCGCCTATCTGCGATCGATTCCCAGCATTGTGCTGATGGCTCCTAAAGATGAGGCAGAGCTACAGAGAATGATCGTGACTGGAGTGAATTATACCGAGGGAGCGATCGCCATGCGCTATCCACGGGGCAACGGCTACGGCGTACCCCTCATGGAAGAAGGCTGGGAGCCGCTGCCCATTGGTGAAGCCGAAATCTTGCGACAAGGCGATGATGTCCTGATGTTGGGCTATGGCTCAATGGTCTATTCCACCATGCAAGCGGCAGAAATTCTGAGTGAGCATGGCATTGAAGCGACAGTGATCAATGCGCGGTTCGCCAAACCGTTGGATACTCAGCTATTTGCGCCGCTGGCTCAACAAATTGGGCGAGTCGTGACCCTAGAGGAAGGCTGTCTCATGGGTGGCTTTGGTTCAGCCGTTGCCGAAGCGCTACTAGACCTCAACGTCGTCGTGCCCATTACCCGCATTGGTATTCCCGATGTGTTGGTCGATCATGCTACGCCAGAAGAGTCGTTCATAGAGTTGGGTCTAACGCCTGCTCAAATTGCCGATCGAGTCTTGAAGTTGTTTAGCGCTCAGCCTGCATTGGTGCGCTAAGAAAAAGTTCGCCAAGAAAAAGTTGTTTGGGAGGGGTAGTTCTTGGGGCATCTCGAAGAGTGTGCCCCTCCCCAAAAAACCGCTAAGCTAGGGCTAAATCACCCCGGAGATATCAACCATGGTTTCTCAGATCCAAGACTCTACAGAGGTTATCTATTCTGATAGCGATGGGCAACCCATGGCGGACAATACCAAACAGTTCCGATGGATTGTGGTGATCAAAGAAAATTTAGAGTTGTTATTCGCCGATAACCCGGCAGTCTTTGTCGCGGGTGATCTGCTCTGGTATCCCATTGAGGGCAATAACAAAATTCGGACGGCACCCGATGCAATGGTTGTTTTTGGCAGACCCAAGGGTGACCGCGGCTCTTATCAGCAGTGGAAAGAGGATAATATCGCGCCTCAAGTTGTCTTTGAAATCCTTTCTCCTGGGAACACGCGCACCGAAATGGAGCGAAAGTTGCTGTTTTACGATCGCCATGGCGTACAAGAATATTATCTGTATGACCCTGATACCCACGAATTTCAGGGCTGGCTGCGAACAGAGGGATATTTAGATGCGATCGAGCCGATTGACCGTTGGACTAGTCCGCGCCTAAAGATTCGATTTGAGAGTTCCAGTGAGGAGCTAGAAATCTACCGTCCAGATGGGAAGCGATTTTTGGGCTATGTGGAAATTGCTCAACAATTAGAACAGGAGAAACAACGAGCCGATCGAGCAGAATCTGCCCTAGAAGACTCAGAAATAGCTCTGGAAGAGGAAAGGCGACGATCGTCCGCTCTGGCAGAGCGCCTGAGAGCCGTAGGAATTAACCCGGATGAGGCTATTTGACTAGAACAGGCGCGATCGACGGAGCTAACCTAGTTTTTTGCGATCGCCTTGGTTTCGCAAGTATTCAGCCGTAAATGCCAAAACACCCGAAAACAAGATTAATACAACGCTCAACGCATTAATATCTGGCTTAACCCCCGTCCGAACGCGGCTAAAGATTTCCATCGGTAGGGTGTTCGCTCCTGCGCCCGCCGTAAAACTAGAAATCAGCAGATCGTCCATACTCAGCACAAAGGCGAGCAGGCAGCCAGAGAGGATGGCAGGCATAAGTTCTGGTAGCAAAACCTTGATAAAAGCCTGAGTAGGAGTTGCTCCTAAATCGAGGGCAGCTTCTTCTAAAGAAGGATTTAAGCTAGATAGGCGCGTGGAAACCACTACGGCAATGTATGCCAAGCAAAACACGATATGGGCGGCAACAATTGTCCAAATACTGCGAGATAGCCCGACTGAAACCAGGAAAACTAGAGTGGCAACGGCGATCGCAATGTCAGGAATAATCAGTGGCAAATAAGACAGCCCCCGGTACAAGCTTTTGCCGGGAAACTTATATTTGAATAATCCTACCGCCATCATTGTGCCTAGCACAGCAGAAATGCTGACAGCAAAAACTCCTACAAATAAAGTGTCCCGCAATGAGGAAAGGAGGCGGCTATCTTGCAGCAAGCTGGCGTACCACCGCAGACTCAACCCTGTCCAACTGGCGCTAAAGCGAGACTCGTTAAAACTATAAATCGCCAAAATTAGTATGGGGACATACATGAAGGCAAACATCAGCAGCGTGAATAGAAACTGCCAGGAAATTTCCCGTTTGGGCGCTGTTGGGTTCACGTTAAGTTCGCTCCATCTCGATCGCCGTATTTAATTAAGAGAGCGATCGCCACACTTACGCCCAAGATTAAAATCATACTCAAGCTGGAGCCAAACCCCCAATTCAAAGTTGCCCCCAAAAACTGGTTGTAAATCAAGCGCGAAACCGTCATACTCGCCGCGCCGCCCAACAGTTCTGGCACCACAAAATCACCCAGGCTAGAAATGAATACCAGCAAGCAAGCCGCCGCAATTCCCGGCATCGTTTGAGGAACAGTGACCTTCCAAAAAGTCTGTTGGGGCGTGGCTCCTAAATCAGCAGAAGCTTCGAGCAATTGCTTATCTAATTTTTCTAAAGAGGCGTAGAGAATTAGCACCATGTAGGGCAAAAAACTGTACGTCATGCCAATGAAAACAGCGGGCGGACGATTGAGCAAATCTTGACCCGGTAGCCCGATCGCCCCCAATAGTGAATTTAACACTCCCGACGGTCTAAGAATGGCAATCCAGGCGTAGGCTCGAAGCAGCGAAGAAGTCCAAAGGGGCAAAACAAAAGCGACTAGCAACAGGTTACGCCAGCGTGCCGGAGCCATGACCGCAATCCAATACGCAACTGGAAAACCCAAAATTAGGCTAGAGAATGTGGCTCCAAAAGCAAACGAGAGCGATCGCCAAACTACTGGCAAATAAACTGCCTGAAAAATTTGCAGATAATTTCCTAGTCCATATCCGCCTGCCGCCTGCCCCAACCGAAACCCTGGAATTAGGCTGAGTTCTAAAATCAACAGCGTTGGCGCAACGAGCAACAGCAACAGCCACAAGCCAGGAGGAGCCAGTAATACCAGCGGCTCAATGAGCTTGGGAACACCATGCCGAAGTTTAGAAGGTTTAGCCAGGGGTGCAGAAGGTTGGGTAGAAGTTGCCATAGGAAAGTCATGAACAGATTAAGCGCTCGTTAGCTGAGTCCAATAGCGATCGAAGGTGTCAGAGGTTTTAGGGGCAACAGGAGCAATGCCTTCACACTGATCAATCGTGGCACTTGATGGAAAAAGATTCTGATTGCTCTTGATGGCTTTGGGCAGTTTGTCGAAAGCAATTTGGTTAGGCGTAGCAAACTTTAGACGTTCTACAACCTTGGCAGCAGTTTCAGCAGACAGCATATAGTTAATCCATTCATAGGCTCCCTCTACGTTTGGGGCAGTTTTGGGAATGGCGACGGTATCAGTCCATAGCGAAGAGCCAGTTTCGGGGATGACGTAGCGAAGGTTGGGCTGTTCGCGCATGAGCGTCAAGGCATCGGTAGAATACGCCATTGAAACCAGCACGTCACCGCTCGCGAGTTGCTCTTCCCAACCATTCGTAAGGAAAGCAGCGATCGCTGGCTTAAATTTCACCAATCTGTCGTATGCCTCCTTAATATGCTGAGGATTTTCGGTATTCAGCGAATGCCCCAAAGCTAGAAGCGTTGCCCCCATGACTTCGCGCACATCGTTAATTAACGTGACTCGGCGCGTCAAAGGATCTTGGCTATCCCACAAATCAGCCCAGCCCTTAATCGTACCTCCAAATTTCTCTGGGTCATAAGTTAACCCCGTCGTTCCCCATGCCACCGGAATACTGTGACTATTGCCCCGGTCATAGATCGGATTCTGCCACTTTTCCTGTAATCCCTCTAATCCTTTGAGCCGAGATTTATCTAAAGCAACCAGCATCTTTAGATCTGTCATCTGAGTCACCATGTAGTCAGTCGGATAAATAATGCTGTAGGCATTACCGCCCCCTGCCTGCATCTTGGCAAACATGGCTTCGTTAGAATCGTAAGTGTCGATCGTAACTTTTACTCCTGTCTTCGTCTCAAAATCTCTCAACAAACTATCATCGGTATAATTCACCCAGCCATAAATCTGTAGTGTTTTAGAGTTGCCTCCCGAAGCGCCACCACTCACCGTTGAGTCAGTTAGGTTGCGGGCACAATTAGACAGAACAACCCCCGAAACGGCTGCTGCCGAAGCTTGCAAAAACCGCCGTCGACTTGTAGAAGGTTGTCTTGCCGAAAAAGACTGAAGATCTAACGAGGGTCGGGAATTGTTAGGGTTCGTGGGAGGCATTGCACGCAGGGGTGTAAACAATAAGATGTAAGTGGCAATCAGGCAACTAAATCAAAGAGATCAATGATCCATAAGCCCAGTTTGCCCTAGTTTGGCGCTGCTGCCCGATCTCTAAACGCTAATTTCTTGTGTCGTGAGCGCCAAACAATCGGCGGCTGACCAGTAAACATGTACAGAGGTGTGCAAATCAATCCGGCTTTCGGGGCGATTTGGCTGCAACACCATTAAACTTTCGCCTGTCAATAGCTCTACGACGTAGTGGACATGGGTGCCTAGATACATAATATGTTTGAGCCGACCTTCGTAGCAATTCATTTGGTCACTCGGTTGGTTTGAGCCAACCTGAATTTTTTCAGGTCGAATGCTTACCACTACATCTCTAGAGTTAGAACCGTTCCAAGAGTCTTGGGGGCATACTGAAATTTTTAGCCCCTTGTTGGTCACAACCTGCAGCATGGCAGAGTAGGACTCATCAATTTTGCCTTGAAATAAATTGGTATCGCCAATGAAATCTGCAACAAAGGGAGTTAGGGGCGATTCATAAATTTCACTGGGCGTACCAATTTGTTCAACCCTACCGCCATTCATAACAGCGATGCGATCGGACAGACTTAATGCCTCTTCTTGATCGTGAGTCACCAGCACAAAGGTCACACCTAGCTTTTGGTGCAAGTTAGAAAGCTCAACCTGCATTTCCTTTCTAAGCTTCAGGTCGAGCGCCCCTAAAGGCTCATCGAGCAACACGACAGGAGGACGGTTGATCAATGCCCTGGCAAGCGCCACCCGCTGCTGTTGTCCGCCTGAAAGCTGGGCAGGAAAACGCCGACCGAAGGAATCCATCTTGACTAGGCTCAGTGCTTCACCCACCCGTTGTTGCACTTCTGCGTGGCTACATTTTTTGAGGCGCAGCCCAAAGGCAACGTTGTCCCAAACCGTGAGATGACCAAATAGGGCATAGCTTTGAAAGACGGTGTTGACGGGGCGCTGATGAGCAGGCACACCATTCATGGATTGTCCACAAATAAAGACTTCTCCACCAGTAGGTTCTTCAAAGCCTGCAATGAGGCGAAGAGTGGTCGTTTTGCCGCAGCCAGAAGGGCCCAGGATACTGAAGAATTCGCCTTTACGAATGTCGAGGTCGATGCCTCGAACAGCCGTCTCACCATTAAATACCTTAAAAACTTTACGAAGTTCTACATCGGGTTGAGTTTCAACTTCAAAGCTGCGGTTTTGCATCACGGTTTGAGACATTATTCACAAATTTCCTCATCTCTATAACTTTCAACCGTTCCCTTAATTTATCGGTAATTGTTGAAATGCGATCGTTGCATATAATTAGTGCAAATTGTGTTTGTTCTCAACATAGAGCCATCTTTTCTCGCTCTCATCTAATCTTCTAATGAAGAGATCTGAAAAGAGTTAATTGTCTCAGAATTTTTCTTCCTCCGGTTGAACTAGAAGAAGCCCCTAGAGTACAAAGCCTGGGAAGCAAAAAGTGTGGAGAAAGAGTTGCTTAAATTGTATCCAGCCCCTGGGACAATGTTTTAGGTAACCAACACGGTAAACTAATAGGAGAAACCTCCGCTACGCGCCCTATTGGTTCGCTCAATTGGTTTTATGGCTCTAACTCAAAATGCCCCGATCGCCCAGCAATCTAACTCACTTCGCACCGCTCGGACGGTTGGGCAGCAATACCAATCGCTATTGGTGATGATTCTGATTAGTGTGGCAATGGTGGGCGGTATTGGGAGCCGTTTGGCTTATTTACAAATTTTTCAGGGAGAGAGAAATCGACAGCTTGCCGATAATAATCGCATTCGGCTAATTCCTCGCCAGCCAGAGCGCGGCAAGATTTTAGACCGAAAGGGTAAAACGCTAGCGGGGAGCCGCTTGTCTTACTCGGTATTTCTGTGGCCTATCTCCAACTCGAAGGAAAATTGGCAAGAAATCTTGTCGAAGCTATCAGAAATTTTGAAGGTACCGATCGCCACCTTGCAAAAGCCTCTAGAGAAAGCAACCTATACCTCTCCAGAACTGGTACGGGTTGCCCGTGGCATCAGTCCAGCCCAAGTCACTGTTTTAGCTGAGCTAGGGCAAGAGCTTAAAGGCGTGCAAATTGAAGCTGAAGCAGTGCGCAACTATCCGGCTGGGGACTTAGCGGCACATGTTTTAGGCTACACCGGGGAACTGAGCGATCAAGACTTTGAGGCAAAAACAGGGCAGGGCTACCGCCTAGGCGATGTGATTGGTCAGATGGGAGTAGAGGCAGCGTTTGAATCGCAGTTGCGGGGAGAATGGGGCGGACAGCAAGTTGAGGTTGATGGTGGAGGCAGAGTTCTAGGCATTTTGGGCGAGAAAAAGGCGCGTGCTGGAAACGATGTGCAGTTGACCTTAGACTTGGACGTGCAGCGAGCCGCGGAAAGAGCGTTGGGCGATCGCACGGGTGCAATTGTTGCCCTCGACCCACGCAATGGCGCTATTCTGGCAATGGTCAGCCGTCCTGCCTTCGATCCCAACTTGTTTTCAACGAATATTAGTAACGCGCAGTGGCAGCAACTACAAAGCAAATCTTTTCCCTTTGTTAACCGGGCGCTGCAAGGCTATCCTCCGGCTAGTACCTTCAAAATTGTTACAACTACTGCCGCCATTGAATCCAAAAACTTTCCTTTGGATACCGTCCTACCTACTTTCCCCTATCTTGAAGTGGGTGGTATTCAGTTTTGGGATTGGAATCGGGCTGGGTTTGGTCCGCTCGATTTTCCAGGAGCAATGGCGCAGAGCAGCGATACTTTTTTCTATCAAACTGCTCGAAAAATGGGTGAGCTACCTTTAATTGAGTGGACAAAGAAATATGGCTTTGGGCAAAAAACAGGCATTGAGTTAGCACGAGAAGAATCTGCCGGACTAGTTCCAGACGAAGCCTGGAAGAAGGCAGAAGTAGGCGAGTCTTGGTATGCAGGTGACACAATTAATATGTCAATTGGGCAAGGCTTCATGCAGTCTTCGCCATTGCAGGTAGCGGTGATGTTTGCAGTGCCAGCCAATGGTGGGTACCGGGTTAAGCCCCATTTGCTCATGGATAACCAGGAAGCAAAGAAATGGCGATCGCCTCTCAACGTTAGCCCCGAAGTGATGCAAATCCTTCAAAAAGGATTGCGCCAAGTCATCACCGATGGCACCGGAAACGCCCTCAATCTTCCTAATTTACCGCCGATCTCTGGCAAGAGCGGCACTGCCGAAGACCCCCCCCGCGAATCTCATACCTGGTTTGGAGCCTACGCACCCTCTGACCAGCCAGAAATTGTGGTAGTGGCATTTGGCGAAAACTCTGGCGGCGGTGGCGGCTCTTTTGCGGCTCCTATGGTGCGGCAGGTCTTAGAAGCCTACTTCAATGGAACTCAGCCGACTGAGCCTGCCCAACCTGCTGCCATCAGTAGTGACTGAAACTAAGAGTACGCAACACTGTTAATTTGGCAAATAACTCTGCAAAGAAGGATATCTAGCAAAGAGAGCAAGGTGATGTATCCGAAAGCCCAGTCCTTGAAGGAGCAAATTAATAGAATCCGTACCGTTGCTTCATCATAATCACTAATTTTAGAATCAATTCTGTATAAACTAAGACACTAACTTTTTGGGATATTTATCTTTATTTAATTGTGATATTGCTGTGACTGATTCATTTCACGATTCATTAACAACTTGCTCACAGGCGTTGGGGCTACTTGAGATTCAGCGTCACGTTTTTATCTGCGCAGATCAAACCAATCCTAAGTGCTGTGATAAGGCTGATAGCATTGTGGCGTGGAATTACTTGAAGCAGCGGCTGAAGCAGCTTGGGCTTGACCAACCCACAGACGCGCGCTCCAAGACACCCGCAGGGGATCACTCCTCCTGTATTTTTCGGACTAAAGCAAACTGCCTACGCGTCTGCCAGCAGGGCCCAATTTTGGTTGTTTACCCAGATGGTGTGTGGTATCACAGTACTACGCCTGAAATCATTGAGCGAATTATTCAAGAGCATTTAATTGGCAATCAAATTGTCGAAGAGTATGCATTCTTAGTACATCCCTTGCCCGAGCCTAGTGGCTCCTTAGCAAGATTAGGTAACTCACTCACTTGAAATACAAGCAGCTTTTCAAGCAACAGCAACCTCCCAACCTGAAAATTTATTCAAGATACTGAGTGATTTGCGTTGAGGGTTTCTATTTATCATATATATTGAGTTGAAGTGCATTCTTTGATTTCAATACATGTGATTTCAAGGCACGATGATGTAAGTCATACATTTAGCCTTTTGTTGTTAGATAAATCATTTAGATTTAAGACGTTTTAGGCTAAGCCACGATAATTTCAGCGCGGTTTGAAAATACTAGGTATTATGTTGGCAAGTTTGCGATCGATTCTGAGTATGGCGAGTACCAAGGCATGAGCAAGGAAACTAGTGTGGGAGAGCACAAGCGTCTGCTATTAATTGACGACGACCCCAACTTAATCTTGTTGGTTAAGGATTACCTTGAGTTTCGGGGTTACGAAGTTGTCACAGCAGAGAATGGTCAGGAAGCCCTAGAGGTCTTGGATAAAGACACTCCAGACATGATCATTTGTGATGTGATGATGCCCCAAATGGATGGATACTCCCTCGTTGAGCATGTGAGGAAGAACCCCAGAACCAGTTGGATTCCGGTGCTTTTCCTTTCAGCAAAAGGACAGAGCCAAGACCGGGTGAAAGGGCTAAATACTGGGGCAGATGTTTATATGGTCAAGCCTTTTGAGCCAGAAGAACTTGTGGCTCAGGTAGAGTCCTCTTTAAAGCAAGCGTCTCGGCTCATTCAAAGACAGGACAAGGGTTCGGATTCTTCGCCTAAAATCCAGGTGCCGTTTGATGTAGAGCTAACTCCTACAGAGCTACGAGTAGTACAGTTCGTTGCCCGAGGCATGGCAAACCGTGAGATTGCCGAAGAGTTGAATGTGAGTCAACGCACGATCGAAAGCCACGTGAGTAACATGCTAGGTAAAACGGGTCTACACAACCGGACTGAGCTAGCCCGATGGGCGATCGAAAACAGCATGGCATAACATTTCTTTCAAAAGCTGTAGTTCCCCAATTCCATCAAGATTTGGGGAATTTTAGTATACAGGGCTTTTAAGCTATTTAATTCGCCATAATGAGCGCGAGGCAAATGATTTTGAGGTGAGTTGTGGCTTCAGGAACGTTTGAAAAAAGCAGTGCTGACTGGTGGATTCAGCAACAGCAACAGCAAGTAGGGGAATGGATAGAGTCCTTGTTCTCAGGAATTCGTTTAGGTAACTTAGGAAGCGAAGACTGGGCGCTACCAGAATGGTTTCTGCAAGGATTCTTTTGGACTGTGATTGTAGGAGTAGTGACGGGGTTAGGCTGGCAGTTGTATCAAGTCTTTAAGCCTTACATAATGGGTTATTTGAGGCAAGGAAAATCCCGATCGCCCTCCTTCTCTTCTCTAGTCAAACAATCAACCGCAGATTGGTTAGAGCGATCGCGCCATGCCCAAGAGCAGGGTAACTACCGCGAAGCCTGTCGATCGCTTTATATGGCATCGCTTCAGCACCTCAGCGATCGCAATCTGGTTCGCCAAGAAGGAAGCCGAACCGATGGTGAATACCTTAGCCTAATCTCGCAGATCGATCTGCCCCTAACTTGCACTCAACCTTATCAATTATTAATTCGCATTCATGAGCGACTGTGCTTCAGCGATGCTGCCATTTCAGCAGAAACGTTTGAGCGCTGCTGGCAAGCTTATCAGCAAATTCAAAGCCTATGAAGAAAGCTTTATGGGGGCGACAACTGTGGCTCTGGGCAATCCTGCTAATTCCATTGCTTGTAATACTTGTCTTTGCATCTTTGCGCGCTCCAGCGATGCAAGGCTCGACCTACAGCCGTGCGCCCAGTGGCTATGGAGCATGGTACGCCAGTCTTCAGCAGCAGGGAATTACGGTGAAGCGCTGGCAGCAACCGTTGGAAGAATTGATGAAATCGCCGTCTTTACCCAGGGGAGAAGAGGTAGTGCAGTATGGCAGTAAACATGATTCTTCAGGGAGAGTTTTATCTAGGCTAGGAGAAGCACCAGTTACGCTAGTGCGGATAGCCAACGGGCGAGAGAGGATTTCGCTGCCGATCGCCCATCAAAATTGGGTTAAGCAAGGAAATGTGGTGATATTGCTGGGAGTGCGATCGCCTGTAACCAATGCTCCCTTTAGCTCCAACCTTCCCAGTTCGGTCGGCGCAGTCAAAGTAGAGACGCGCCGCCGCCATACCCAAAAGACGGCTGAGCAAAATATTATACTCAAAGACGCGGCTGGAGCAGTGGTATGGGAGCAAGTGCTGGGACAGGGAAAGATTATTTCGGTCGCAACGCCTCATCTTGCCGCCAATGCCTATCAAAACGAGCCTGGGAACTTCAAGTTTTTAACGAAACTCGTCATTGCATCCGGCAATCCCATTTGGATTGATGAGTACTTCCATGGATTTCGAGATCAAAAGGCGATCGCTCAAGATAGATCAGGTAGCCTTGCTCGTTACTTAGCCCAAACCTCCTTGCCCGTCCTAGCTATGCAAGCGTTGATCATTCTCCTCGTTTTAATTTGGGAGAAAAATCAGCGGTTCGGTCTGCCCATCAAACTATTACCGCCCAAATTAGATAACAGCGAGGCATACATCCAGGCTTTGGCAGGCGTTTTGCAAAAAGCAAACTGTAGCGAATTCGTTTGGGAAACCGTTGGAAAAGCAGAGCGGGCTTACGTGCAGCGATCGCTTGGTTTAGGGATTGATCCGGTTGAACCCCAAGTCATGGTTGATGCCTGGGTTCAGCAAACCGGAAGACCCGCCGCCGAACTTGAAGACGTATTGAGCCAGCCTCATCAAAAGCGCCCAAATCGCCAAGAGTTGCTAACCTGGTTGGGAAAAGTGCAGACCCTTCATCGTCAACTTGGGAACCCGTGAACGACAACACCACCTTTACACAACTCGCCAAAGCCCTCAGCCAAATTGTGGTTGGGCAGCCGACCATTATTCAACAACTCATGGTTGCGTTCCTGGCAGGCGGACACGTCATTTTAGAGGGCGTTCCTGGCACCGGTAAAACCCTTACTGTTAAGGCTCTGGCTCAGTTGGTGCAAGCCGACTTTCGCCGTATTCAGCTTACTCCAGACGTGTTGCCCTCTGACATTTTGGGCACCAATATTTTTGACTTTAACACCCGCAACTTTACCCTTAAGCAAGGGCCCGTTTTCACAGAAATTCTACTAGCCGACGAAATTAATCGCACTCCACCCAAAACCCAAGCGGCGCTTTTAGAAGCTATGGAAGAACAGCAGGTCACTTTAGACGGCGAAAGTATGCGCTTGCCTGACTTGTTCTGGGTGATCGCTACTCAAAACTCCCTAGAGTTTGAAGGCACATACCCTCTACCCGAAGCACAACTTGATCGCTTCCTATTTAAATTAGTCGTAGAATATCCTGATGCCAAAGCCGAGCGGCAAATGTTGTTGAATTCCCAGACCAGCCTCCAAACGAAGCGACTGGACTTAGCAAACTTGAAGCCGATCGCCACCGTTCAACATGTGCTAGCAGCACGGCAAACTATTCGCTCAGTGCAGGTTTCAGACGCACTATTGGACTATTTACTCACATTAGTGCAGCGAACTCGGCAGCATCCTGACTTGGCGCTGGGCGCATCGCCGCGATCGGCAGTGGCTTGGTTGCAGGCAAGTAAGGCAAACGCTTGGCTATGCAACCGAGATTTTGTGACTCCAGATGATATTAAAGCGATCGCCCCACCCTTACTCCGCCATCGCTTAATCATGCGCCCAGAGGCACAGATGGACGGGTTAAAGGCAGATGAATTAATAGCTTCGTTACTGGGTCAAGTTCCCGTACCTCGGTAAATGATCGCCAGAATAGATCATCTTTTCTGGACTGTTTCGCCCAAATACTTCGATAGGCAAGGCGAAAATACTTCGTAAATCAACGTAATGGGTTGCTCGTTATGCCAAAACAAATAGTGTCGTCCCCAAAAAGGACCCGGTTCCCCAAAAGCAAGCTCTAATGCCGCAGAATGACCATAGTGAATGCCCTGGATATCGCGGTAAAGCTCAGTCCGCGATCGCGCCAAACTCGTCCAAATCGGCAGCGATCGATTCTCCAGATACTCATCCAAATGGCTTGCCTCCCACCATGAAGCCGCGTAGGTGAGCCGCTGCCCAGAAGCATTTCGCAGCCACACCTGGCGGCGCATCCAAGGATTAGGAACCACCTTCACGATCTCTGGTGCGCCCTCTGGGTCAGTGCCAATCACTGACATATCGATCACATCAACCTCAACGGGTTCGCCCGTTAAAAGCTGTAAGTTGCGAGTATGGGAACCATCGCCTAGCAGCAGCATTTGCCAGGTTGTTGCTAACTGCTGCTTGGGCAACCCACATTGCACCACCTCTTCTCCACCCTGCCAAATGGGTTGAAGCGCGTGCCAAGAAGCCGGAATAGAGAGACCTTTAGAGGTTTGAATAGTTGAAGTCAAGGTTAAAAAGAGAGTTACAAAACTTTATTTTCCTTCCTGCATCATAACGGATTGGAGTATTTCTGCTGGAGCAACCCGCGAAAAAGGGCTAGGGAAAACCTCCTAGCCCTTCAACGTTGGTAATGCGGATGGCGAGACTCGAACTCGCAAGGCTAAAGCCACACGCACCTCAAGCGTGCGCGTATACCAATTCCGCCACATCCGCAAGGTGTTAATGAACTACGTCTGAACCGTAGCTCGCTTTACAGTAGATAAGCATACTGCATAAGTTCCCTCTCTGCACAGCCAGTTTTCGCGCTCTATCTTCAGAAAAACAAAAGTTAAGCCCTGTTCTGAAAATGCATCCATAAGATAGAGGAGATAGAGGCATAAGCGTCTGACATACAAGCTGAATAAACTTGACAACCTGATAAGTAGTTATTCATCAAGACAGATCTTAGACTCTCTGAATCTACCTAACGGGAGGAAACCCATGACTGACATTGAGCAACCGTTAGACCTTACTCGTCAATATGCCCTCGATCGCGATTGCACCACCCTTTCGCGCCACGTTCTTCAGCAACTCCATAGTTTCTCAGCCGATGCGCAAGACCTGAGTGCGCTCATGAGCCGGATTGCCCTAGCCGGAAAGTTCATTGCTCGTCGCCTTAGCAGCGCTGGCTTAATTGAAGACGCGCTGGGCTTTACGGGGCAGGAGAACGTCCAGGGCGAAGCAGTCAAAAAGATGGATGTTTACACCAACCAGGTGTTTATCTCGGTGTTCGAGCAGAGTGGACTGGTCTGCCGCTTGGCTTCTGAGGAAATGGAGAAGCCTTACTACATTCCCGAAAACTGTCCTATAGGTCGCTATACGTTGCTTTATGATCCCTTAGACGGATCATCTAATGTGGATGTCAATCTGAACGTTGGCTCAATTTTTTCAATTCGGAAGCAAGAGGGCGAAGATTTGGGTGGGACTGCCCAAGATTTGCTTCAAGCAGGGCGCAAACAAGTTGGAGCAGGCTATATTCTCTACGGACCCAGCACGATACTGGTTTATTCAATTGGTACGGGCGTTCATGCTTTCATCCTAGACCCCAGTTTGGGCGAGTTTATTTTGGCGCAGGAAAACATTCAAATTCCTAACCACGGTCCTGTTTACAGTGTCAACGAAGGCAACTTCTGGCAATGGGACGAGCCGCTGCGAGACTATATCCGCTACGTTCATCGGCATGAGGGCTATACTGCCCGCTATGGGGGAGCGCTGGTGGGAGACTTCCACCGAATTTTATTCCAGGGCGGCGTTTTTCTCTATCCTGGAACTGTTAAACAGCCAGAAGGTAAGTTGCGATTATTATATGAGTCTGCACCCATGGCTTATTTGATTGAGCAAGCGGGTGGCAGAGCCACAACCGGAAGGCAAGAAATTATGGATGTGATTCCTGAAAAAATTCATGCCCGATCGCCCCTCATTATTGGCAGTCGAGAAGATGTGGCATTAGTTGAATCTTTTATTCATGAGCGCGACCGCGAATAACCTTAACCTTTAAGGAGTAAATTATCTCCTTATGAACATAGCCAGCTTATGCAGCTTATAAAAGACGAGCGATCGCATTGTCTTTTCCCTTAAAAAACTATCCCTATCCTTTCTACCGCCCCCTAAAGCCTATGGTTGCTCAACTCGAAAACCCACTGCGCGTTGGTTTACAACAAGATCGAATTCCCGAACCTCAAGTTCTGGTCATTTTTGGAGCCTCTGGAGACTTAACCCAGCGCAAGCTCATCCCAGCCATTTATCAAATGAAGCTAGAGCGGCGATTACCCCCCGAATTAACCATTGTCGGCGTTGCCCGACGAGAATGGGATCACGATTATTTTCGGGCACAAATGCGCGAAGGGATCGAAGACTACGGCGGCGGCTTGGGTCGGGAAGAAATTTGGCAGGATTTTGCAAAAGGCTTATTCTATTGCTCAGGTGATATTGATAACCCTGCGAGCTATCAAAAGCTCAAGGCTTTCCTGGGTGAGTTGGATGAACAACGAGGCACCAGAGGCAATCGATTATTTTACTTAGCGGTTGCACCTCGTTATTTTGCAGAAGCCATGCAGCAGCTTGGAGCCGCCAATATGCTGAGTGATCCCCGCAAACAGCGATTGGTGATTGAAAAACCCTTTGGCACCGATCTTCCTTCTGCACAAGCACTCAACCGCGTAGTGCGGCAGGTTTGCCCCGAAGAGCAAGTCTACCGAATCGATCATTATTTAGGGAAAGAAACGGTTCAAAATTTGCTGGTATTTCGCTTTGCCAATGCTATTTTTGAGCCGCTCTGGAATCGCCAGTTTGTCGATCACATCCAAATTACGGTCGCCGAAACCGTCGGGTTGGAAGGTCGGGCTGGCTATTACGAAACGGCTGGGGCGCTGCGAGACATGGTACAAAATCACCTGATGCAGCTTTTTTGCTTAACTGTGATGGAACCTCCCAACTCCTTAGATGCTGACAGCATTCGCAACGAAAAGGTAAAAGTGTTGCAAGCCACTCGGTTGGCAAACGTAGAAGACTTAGGGTTGTCTGCGATTCGAGGGCAGTACAGTACAGGCTGGATGGGCGGCAAATCAGTTCCCAGTTATCGGGAAGAAGAGGGGGCTGCACCCGGCTCTACCACTCCGACCTATGCGGCGCTGAAGCTCGTGATCGATAACTGGCGGTGGAAAGGCGTACCTATTTATTTGCGAACGGGCAAGCGGATGCCCAAGAAGGTTTCGGAGGTAGCAATTCAGTTTAAGGATGTGCCGTTTTTGATGTTTCAGTCGGCAACGAAGCAAGCAAACCCTAACGTGTTGGCAATGCGAATTCAGCCAGATGAAGGGATTTCAATGCGGTTTGAGGTGAAAACGCCAGGGAGTTCGCTGCGGACTCGTCCAGTAGATATGGATTTTCGATACGACTCGGCTTTTGGTCAAGCCAATACAGACGCTTATGCGCGGCTTCTGGTTGACTGTATGTTGAAAGATCAAACTCTCTTTACGCGAGGCGATGAAGTTGAGGCTTCTTGGCGGATTCTTGCGCCTTTGTTAGAGGTTTGGGATGCTCCGGCTCCTCCTGAAGCGGTTTCGCTTTATGAGGCGGGAACCTGGGGACCCGTGGAATCTGAATTATTGTTGAATCGGGATGGTCGCCGCTGGCGCAGGCTTTAGTTGCTCATTGTTTACTCATTTTTCTTTACCCTATGACTACTACACCGATTGTTGCACTGCAAAAACCGAAAGAAATTTCGTTGAGTGAAATTGAGACAGAGTTAAGCCAAATTTGGCATCTTCAGAATGGCGACAAGGATGAGGCAGGGGCTGTTAGAGCGGCGACGTTTAGCATGGTGGTTTACGAGCCGGAGGAGTTTCAACAGCTTTTGGCAATTTTAGGATTTTACAAGGGGGCGATCGACGGTATTTACAATTCCATGACCAAAGCTGCGGTCTATGAAGCCCAAAAAGCTTATGACCTAAGGCTCACCAGTCGCATTGATACAGAAACATTAGCTCGCTTACGGGAAGAGGTCAGCAAGCTTTCACCTGAGCAGAAAAAGATCTCGAATCCCAACATGCGGGGATTTGGGGTGAGTGATGTGATTGCAGTACAGAATCCTTGTCGGATTGTTAGCATTTGCCCTGTCTTAGGCGATGAAGAAGGGATAACCACGCAAGTATCGGTGTCTTGTCCCATGCCGTTGCAAAAGACAAGCACAAGTCTGATCTGCTGCGAGTACATTACCCTGCGGGGCAATAAAGCAGCACTGAACCAGATTGGAGAAGAAGTTGCTGCGCTAATGATTGCTGATTTGCCAAAGTTTGTGTGGTGGAAAGCGACCCCAAACCCAGAGCAAGATTTGTTCAAACAGATGGTAAATTCCTGCAATGGGATTATCTTAGATTCTTCTTACTTTAGTGATCCTGAATCTGAGTTTTTGAAGATTCATGAGCTAGTGGAAACGGGGACTTCGGTAGTAGATTTAAATTGGCACCGAATTTCGGCTTGGCAAGAATTGAGTGCAGAGGCATACGATCCACCGGAACGACGGGCTTCTTTAGAGGAGATTGATCAAATTGCGATCGACTATGAAAAAGGAAATGCGGCGCAGGCTTTGATGTATTTAGGTTGGATTGCCAGTCGGTTAGGGTGGGAACCTGTTTCTTATACCGAAGAGGGGGGCGACTATGAATTGCGCCATGTTCGGTTTACAGGTCGTCATGAGCGAGAGATTGTGGCTGAGCTAGCAGCAATTCCAACGGCAGATTCTGGAGAGATTACGGGGGATTTGATTGGGCTGCGAATGACTTCAACCAACCTAAATGCAGATTGCTGTACAATTCTTTGCTCTGAAACGACGGGTTGTATGCGAATGGAGGCTGGAGGAAGCGCACAGGCTTGTCGAACGGAGTTGGTAACAGCGATTAATGATCAGCGGGCTGAGTTGCTGTTAAGTCAGCAGTTGCAGCGCTGGGGTCAGGATGTTTTGTATGAGGAGAGTTTGGGAGTTGTGAATCATATTCTGCAAATTCGCAATCGGTAGGATTTTCTTTCTACCCTTGCCAGCCCAAGTCTCCACCCTTTAAGATTACACAAGTTTAAAGGGGTGGAGGCATTGTTTTTGGGATGCCGAGCCTTGAGGGGCTTCCCCTCAAACTCCCCAGCAGGGGACGGTTGCGTCCCCCACACCCCCTCCAAACGGGATAACGAACACTACGCCGGGATCTCGGTTAAAGCTGGGGGAGTAGAAATGTGGTGATTTTCCAGGGGAAGAGTTCGTCGGTTTTAGGGAGTGTTGGTGCTTCAAGCAAGTTTGCAAAGTCAGGATGTTTCAAATCAAGACGGTGAGAAAGTAGGTTCTCTGGATTATTCTGCCAGGTAAGTCTGATCGGTTCACCGTGGCATTCGTAGCAACGTAAAACCCATAGCTTAGGATCATCCTCGGATTGTTTGAATGCAGTAATGACTAGATTTTCATTGGGTAAGTCGAAGAATTGCCCGATCGCTGGTAGTTTCCCACCCAGTCCTGACAGCTTGACGACGCGCAAAAGTTGATTGAGTTCGTAGCCTTGGTGAACAGTTCGAGCCGATCGCCAGTCTCCTTCATGGGGATACAACGCATACGTAAATTCATGCTTTCCCTGATCAGCATGAGGATTGGGCCATTCTGCACCCCGCAAGAGCGTTAGGCGAATCTGATGAGGCTGGGCATCGTAGCCATACTTGCAGTCATTCAATAAACTAATTCCGTAAGCATCGTCTCCTAAATCTGCCCAACGTAACGCTGGAACTTCCCATTGAGCTTTCTGGCGATCGCTTTCCCTCTTCGTCGTCCGTTGAATGGCACCGAAAGGAATCTCGTAGGTGGCATAATCTGCTTCTACGTTTAGAGAGAAAGCAGCTTTAACTAAGACATGACGCTCTTGCCAATCTACTTCAGTTTTTATTCTCAAAATAGGCGAGTGATTTTGCAAAATATAGGCTTGTCGAAATAGCGATCGCCCAATTTTTCGTTCTACCCAAATCTGTTTTTCTAGGGCATTTTGCACCCCCAAATGAATCCCTACTAGCTCAACGGGTAATGGATGCTGAGCGTAGTTGGGATCAATATTCCAAGCATCCCAATATTGCCCTTCGTCGCGGAACGCCTGAAGTTCGTTACCTGCACCATTCAGGACTTCTCGTTGGTGCAATTTATCAAAAATGCTAGATAGATCGCCTGTAGTAGGGTCGATGGTAATCCGCAAAAATTTGTTTTCGAGGACAGAGCATTCTAAGTTCTGATCTGAAGGCAATTTGGCAGATGCAGGAGGGATTGGACAGAGCCAAAAACAACGGTAGCCCAGGGCGGGAATGGTTTCGGCTAGGAATGAGATCGATCGCCCATCTGGAGAGACTTGCATCTGGGGAAAACCCTCCAGGCTACAAACTTGCCAATTACCTGAAGGGCTAGAAACCTCGACAATTTGCGATCGCTCCCAGTTCAAAGCATTAAACACAGCGATCGCTTGAGCTTCAGGATGGGGTGGCTCAGGCAAATGAATTTGAGTGGCGATCGCTCCTAAAGCCTGATCTCTGATGTCCCCTCCCACATTTTCTGCTTCTAACCAATAGGCATCGGCATCTTCATAAACTTTTGGAATTGCCGAACCTGGTAAAATATCGTGAAATTGATTGAACAAAACCTTCTTCCAAGCCGATTCAATTTCAGCTTTAGGATAAGTTACACCTGTGAGTAAAGTAGCGATCGAAGCAAATAATTCTGCTTCATACAGCAACTCTTCACACCGCCGATTTCGTAGCTTTTGATCAGCGTGTGTAGTGTAACAACCTCGGTGAAATTCCAGGTAAAGATCTTCGTTCCAAACAGGTAATCCTGAATTAATTTGGGCTTCATTTTGGGCTTCATTCTGGATTTCACTTTGCTTTTCTATTGTTTCTAAAAAGTCCAGCACTGTCCCAAATTTCATTTCTGGGAAAAACGGCGATCGCTGCCATCTTTGCGCCACCTGCAACATGTCGCGGGTCGGACCACCCCCATGATCCCCCACGCCTGGAAGCCACAGCGATCGCTGAAACCCCGTTTTCGTCTCCCAATCAAAGGCATACTTCGCCATCTTAACGGGGTCAATCCCTTCGCCAATGGGCGCAGAATTGAGACTCAAGATTTGCGATCGATCCGCAGCTTCCCACCGAAATACCTCGTGGGGAAACTGGGTCGTATCATTCCAGCGCAGCTTTTGAGTCACAAAATAATCTACGCCACCCTGCTTCAAAATTTGGGGCAACTGCCAACAGAACCCAAAGCTATCGGGAAGCCAAGCGACTTTGCTGAGACTGCCAAACTTTTCCTGCACATAGCGCTGACCATAGAGCACCTGGCGCACCAGCGATTCGCCGCCAACCAAATTTAGCTCCGGCTCTAACCACAGACCCGCCACGACTTCCCAGCGACCTGCAGTAACTTGCCGTTGAATAGCGGCAAATAATTCTGGACGGTTTTCTTCAATCCAGGCATAAAGGGCAGGCGAGGTGTGGCAAAAGGTCAGTTCAGGAAAGTCTTGCTGAAGTTGAAGGACAGATTTGAATGTTCGTTCGGCGGCTTCCCAGGTTTCAGCAACGTCCCAAAGCCAAGCCAGGTCTAAGTGAGAATGCCCAACCAGTTGAATCGATCGCGTCTTAACCTTCTCACTTAAAGGCATGAGGCTTTGTCGTAGATGGGTCAGAGATTGATCAAAAGTGGAGCGATCGCCAACTTCTGCCCAGTTAATCTGAGCCACGTTCTCAGTCAATTCCTCTAACTGCTCTGGCAAAAACTGGGTTAGATATTCCTGCAAAACCGCTAACTCATCCGCCACAAAGCCGGGTTCTGGACAGGTATCGACCGACTGATCCGCCCGTTCATAAACGCAGAGAGACTTTACCAAAGCCCCCTCATCGTGCCCTGGGCTAACGAGATGGATTAAGACCGCGATCGCCTCTCCTGGCTGAACGGCTTTGCTTAAAACAACTCGCGCAGAATGATCAAACAGATCGCCCTCTTGAATCAGTTCGCCATTTACAAAAATCTGAGCCACTTCTGCCCACCAAGTCAGCGACAAACGCAGTTCCAACCCTTCTAAGGAATAGCCTTGAAGAGCAGAAGGGACAATGATTTCCTGCCCCAAGCAGATCGTTTGTTGACCTCTTGCCCACGCGATGTGGTCGCGGGTGTTGAGAGGCGCGACCCTTGCGGTATCTGCGAAGCAGCGCGCCCAATCTTCCCAACTTGCCTGCAATGCCTCAGCCGTCGATAAGTCTAAGAAGCACTGATGCCAGAGCGGCTGGATGCTAACCTGGGTTAAGCTCCGAAGGTGGGCGATCGCGGCTGCCAAAGAATGACCAGATGCCAAAGAATAACCAGACATAATCCATCAATAAAGGACACGATAAAACCCCCAGCATCTCTAGAATACTGGGGGCTTAGAGCCAATCTATCACTTTGCCGCTGACTTAAAAGGACTGCGCTTCTTCTTCGCCTTTTCTTTAACTTTTTCTTTCTCGTACTCCACTTCCCTCAGCTTCTTCATAATTCGGCTGAAGTACTCCTCCATGTAGCTTTCCAAAGTTGTCACTTCGCCCGGATCAACACCTAATACGGCGTAAGTTTCATCCATGGGTGCCGCTAAGGGCTTTCCAGAAGCAATCACTTCCGTAAATGCTAGCCGATCTGCCAAGTTCCAACCCCACTGAAAAAACCGGGCAATCCGCTGTACCGTTCGCAGCAAGCCAATCGGCATCCGAGTCACCTTGGCTTCTTTCCCGGAGAGCCGTTCGCAGAGGCGAATAATTTCGTATGCCCCCCAAGCCCTAGAGCCTACAACCGAAAAGCTGCGATTTGCTGCTTCAGGCACTTTTAATGCTTGAATGGCAAATCGAGAAATATCTTGAGTATCCATATAAGCGATCGGAGAGCTATCTCCCATCACCCACACGGCTTGCTTTTCCAAAATAGGAATAGCGTACTGTCCAATTAATCCTTGCAGAAAACCGCAAAGTTTTAAGACCGTGTAGTTCAAGCCAGATTCAGCCAAATACTGCTCTGTACAGCGCTTGATTTCCATCAAGGGCACGTTAGGATACTTCTCACAGTCTTGAATTGAGAAAAAGATAAACCGTTCAATTCCAGCTTTCTTAGCCGCTTGAATCAGATTGACTTTACCCTCCCAATCAACTTGTCTAATCGTCAGCGAGTCGGTGGCTCTTGAGGTTGAGGCATCCACGATCGCCGTCATTCCTTCTAAGGCAGGCGGTAGGCTCTCCGGCTTACACAGATCACCCTGCACAAGTTCAGCGCCCCATTCTCTAAGGAATGAGGCTCTTCTAAAACTTCTGACTAAACAACGAACCGTATAGCCTTCGTCTAGAGCGCGACGAACAACCTGCCTTCCTAAAGTACCTGTGGCACCGACGACTAATAAACTCATGAGAAGCTCTGTAACAGATTATTAACTTTATTAGTTTAATCCACAGAGTGATCAGTCATCCATATCTTCAATGAATAACCTAGTTATTCCTCTCCACCTTGAATCTTTAGCATGAGGAAACCAAGGCTCAAACCCACTAGAATTAAGACAAAGGACAAAATAACTGCGTTGTAAAATTCGGGACCCATAACCAGCGTTCCTCTTGTAAATAGATATTGCTAGGCTTAAACCTGTCAACATCTTAAATGAGTTTGGTTGTTCCATGAACGTGCTCTCCGAGATACCCGCAAGGGATAATCCTTCCTCTATCTACCCCCATCTCGCGATCGCCCTCGGCGATCCGGCTGGCATTGGCTCAGAAGTCGTTCTAAAAGCCCTAGCCGATCCTGCCCTTACCCAAAACTGCCAAATTACTCTGGTCGGCAGTCGATCGCTGCTACGCCAAACCTACGAGCAACTCGCTCCCACTTCAGTCATAATCGATCCCGATCGGCTCTCAATGATAGATGTGCCGATCGCCCCATCCAAAATCACTCAGATCACGCCCGGAGTGGGTAACGCTGCCACTGGAGCCGCCAGCTTTCAGTTTTTGGAAACCGCGATCGCCCATACGCTTGCGGGTGAATTCCAAGGGATCGTCACTGCCCCGATCGCTAAATCTGCCTGGAAAGCAGCGGGGCATCCTTACCCAGGGCAAACTGAGCTTTTGGCAGAGAAAGTAGGCATCGAACGCTTTGGAATGTTGTTTGTCGGACGATCGCCCCACACAGGCTGGACACTCCGCGCCTTGCTTGCTACGACCCACATTCCCTTACGACAAGTCCCTGATGCCTTGACCCCAGATCTGCTCACTCTCAAGCTTGACCTGTTAATCGATTGCCTCCAGCAATTTGGTATTGTTGCGCCGCGCATTGCGATCGCTGGACTTAACCCCCACAGCGGCGAACAGGGGCAACTCGGCACCGAAGAAATCGACTGGCTGATCCCCTGGATCAAAGACATGGGCGATCGCTATCCCACAATTCATCTAGACGGCCCGATCCCCCCTGACACAATGTGGGTTCGTCCAGCACAACACTGGTATTCTTCACAGCCTTCTCACTCTCAAGCTCATGACGCTTACCTGGCGCTATACCATGACCAGGGGCTAATTCCAGTCAAGCTGATGGCGTTCGACCGAGCGGTAAATACCACCATTGGCTTGCCCTTCGTACGAACTTCGCCAGATCATGGAACAGCGTTTGATATTGCAGGTCAGGGCATCGCTGATGCAACAAGTATGAAAGCTGCTATAGAACTGGCGATCGAGCTAACGCAGTAGTTTGCCGTCGGTTTAAGTCATTGAACCTAACTCATTTCAGTAGCTTTTCAACCGTAGCGTGGTCTCTAAGTCTAAAAAACAGTCGTCAATGCTTTATTTTATACCTGCTTAAAAAACTTAGAAAATCAGGCAACCCCGCTCACAAAGCCAACGATACACAAAATGCGTTCTTCGATTAATACAATAGGGCTTAACATATCGCGAACAGAGTGATACCATTGGGTAGATATTTCGTATATCTAGCTACAGATTTGCTCTTCAACGAAATTAAGCCTTTGGGTGCCCTCCGTGGGCAAGCTTAAACGACTTAGAACGCTTTTCTAATCGTGCATTGACTTTTCTAGAACTGAACAATTGAGGGTAAGGACTATGATTCAGGCTATTCAATATTCTGTTGAGCTCATTCAAGATGAAGCTCGGCAGCTTGTACAGAAAGGTGTAATTGGCTCTCAGCAGCCCATTTATGTGTTGTGTAAGTATATTCCTGCCCGCGAATGGGGTTTTGTGGAATGTGTCTTAGAAGAGAATGATTATCTTTTGAGAGATAGAATCGGTGATCTCATTGGTCGGGAAGACTGGAACAATGACTAAGAACTTCCTATAAAAATCGCAGCCTGTTGACAGGCTGCGAATAAAAACGTAAATCAAATTAAGGCAAATTAAGGCTGTGAGTATTATGCTCGCAGCCTTTCTAGTTCGGTACGAATGGCAGCAAGCTGGGCAGTCAGTTCTTGCAGGTCTTGTTGAATGGCAACGGTGCGAGAAGGCGTAGGCGCACTGGTTTCATAGGGGCTTGAGATGCCACTGGGTGACTGACTAAACATGCCATCGACAAAGCTACGAGCTTCTCTTTCGGTAACTTCGCCCTTAACGGCAAGCTCCTCAATGAGTTGATTGGGATCGCTCCGCAGCTTGGCAAAGTTTTCTTCTCGATTCTGGGAGTCTTGCAGCGATTCAATCATCAAGGCAGTCGCGCCAATAGTCACACGATATCCTTTTTGGAGGGTTTGAATCAGGGTGTCGGGGTTCATAGGAGGGGATTTAGCGAGGGGATATTAGGGAGCATTTAGCCGCATTGTTCTAGATATTGGTTAATATCTTCGATGATGCGGGTCAGTTCGGCTTCAGTGTTGATGCGAATGCGATCGTCGCGTAAGGTAATTAAAACTTTGGCAGCGAAAGGGGTAGACCAAATATTAGGATTACAGAAAATTTCTAGAAATACATCGCCAGTGTGCTGATATTCCATCGCTTTCTTGGGTACAGGTCTGCCGCCTGTGCCTGGAGTGGCAGGAGCTTTGAGGCTATCCATCAGAATGGCGATCGCCCCTTGCAGATCCCGTGCTGCTTGGGGGCTAAAGCTGAAAGAAACCGCACCCTCAGCCAAATTTAATCGAAGGGGTAAAGCCATAGTGTTTTAAGTATCATCTGTTCTCTCATTTATCCTACCAGTCTTAAAATCCCCAGGTTCGTTTAGGGCCCGCATCTAGATGCACAATATCTGATCTAGCTCCGGCATAGGTTCCAACGCCACCCTCCCACCAGGGCAAGAACTCAAAAGCAAGCTGCCGTCCGGTGTAGCCTTCTACCCAAAAATCTACGGCTTTTCCAGTCAAGTGCTGGCTATTAGACACACCACCCGCCTGAGAGTTAAAGGGCTCCGGACGATACCAGGAGGTGATATTGAAAGGTTTACCAATTTGATTCCGGGCGCGTTGAAGCTGCCTAGCCAACAAAATAATGCCATTCACCTCGTCTACCAATTGAGGAATCCTCTCACCGTTGCGGGTGGCTTCGCCCCAAGTGAGACTGCCGCCTGGAATAATCGGTTGATCGGTGAAAAAGACACTGGTATTGCCTGGAAGCCTGAAGCTAATTCCGCTGAAAGCAGGGCTTCTCCGCAGGGGATAAACAACTTTGCCATCATATAGAACCTGGGCGTGTTGATTGTATACGTACCAGGTATTCCAGCCATTAATGTAGTCTTCAGGTCGTTGCAGCGCGATTTTAATGTGATTGTTAAAACCTCCTTGAGCATTGGCAAAAGCGTAGGAGTGCAGCATCAGAACGCTGCCTCGCAGAACTCTCCGGCGACCCTTCTCGGGCAGCAAAATTGCGGGAACAGGCGTTCGCTTGAACTGAGTATCTTGAGTTACTTTCAGAAAAAGAATAGCGACTTGGTCT
This sequence comes from Timaviella obliquedivisa GSE-PSE-MK23-08B, assembly GCA_019358855.1. Classification (NCBI taxonomy): domain Bacteria; kingdom Bacillati; phylum Cyanobacteriota; class Cyanophyceae; order Oculatellales; family Oculatellaceae; genus Timaviella; species Timaviella obliquedivisa. The sequence goes on from JAHHII010000006.1 coordinate 59,243, forward strand.
TCTTGGGGATAGACAACATTGCCCTCTGCTAGCACTTGAGCATGACGATTATAGATATACCAGGTGTTAATGCCGCGCACCCAATCGGCTGAATTTTTCAACGCCACCCTGATATGTCCATCAAAGTCCACACCCCCTTCTGCGTAGGCATAGGAGTCAATTTCAAAGATTTTGCCAACAGGAACTTCAAATTTTTCTTCGGCAGGCAATTCGATCGCCTGTAAAGGTTGCCGTTTGAACACGGTGTCATTGGTAATCTTTAAAATTTGAGTCACCATTTTCTAGAATCCTCGCTAGATTGACGGGTAGGGCTTGGGTATCTAGGCTTAACCTCACTCCGTTCAATCAATGGATTAGCCAATGGAACTGAGCAATCTTTATGGGTCTTAACCATTTCTTTCCAAGTGGGGAAGTAGGATTACCTAAAAGATACGCCAAGCGATCGCTTGCCCCATAGTCCCCCCAAGGGTGCTTGTATAGAGTCTACCAACGCCATGCAACATTCTCAGAAGATTGTCTCGAAGATTACGGACAACCGCCCCGCAGTTCAAAAGGTATTGATCATCACGTTGGTACTTAACTTATTTGTCATGGTGCTTAAAGCTGGTGTGGGCTACTGGACAGGCTCTCTCAGCCTCATGGCAGATGCCCTCCACAGTGTGACAGACAGCGCCAATAATGTGTTAGGGCTGGTCACCAGCCACCTGTCCTCGCCCGAGCCCGATCGCGATCATCCTTACGGGCATCAAAAATACGAGGCGCTGGGAGCATTGGGCATTGCTGCCTTCTTAGGAATTGCCTGCTTCACCATTTTTCAAGGAGCCGTCGAGCGGCTTTTTCAGGCAGGTGCCCCCGTCACCATTTCGCCGCCCGAACTCTGGTTGCTTCTAGTTGTTTTAGGGATCAACATCTTTGTTGCTTTTTATGAGCGCCACATGGGGCGAAAAGTCGGCAGTCCTATTTTAATTGCCGATGCTCAACATACGATGAGCGATATTTGGGTCACCATTAGCGTCATGGCAGGGCTGATTGGCATTTGGATTTGGGGATTTCAGTGGTTGGATGTGGCGCTGGCGTTTCCGGTGGCGGTGTTGGTATTTTGGAGTGGATGGACGGTTCTGAAGTCCAATTTGCCTTGGTTAGTCGATGAAATGGCGATCGCCCCGGAAGTGATTCAGCAAGAAGTCATACAGGTGCCAGGAGTCATTAACTGTCACAGCATTGCCTCTCGGGGCGTAGTCGGTCGGCAGGTATTTATCGAAATGCACCTTATTGTCGAAGCCCAGGATGTAGAAGCCGCCCACCAAATCACAGAAGCAGTAGAAGCACGGCTAGAAGAAAAATATAGCCCTGTGCGCGTCAATATTCATGTGGAGCCACCCGAATATAGTTCAGAAGAAATCAGCTATGAAACGCGGTAAAAGAGAAAAGCTATAGATCCAAACATTGCGATCGGTCACTGAAACAGGGATCGCAAATCTCGTTTACCGCATACTCTCCTATTTGGGCTGAATTTGAGCATGACTTCTTAACAAAAACCTTGATTTTTCTGAGCCAAAATCAATTCTTGACTGACAATAAGGAGAGGAGAGCCGATCCGAGAACTGACCCATGACTCAAGCCCCCAAATCTGAAGAGCCAAAGTCTCAGGATAAAGAAAAGCCTTCTTTTAACGACAGGCTGGCAGATATTGTCCTCAAGGTGGTTATGACGGGTGGCGTGACTGGGGGCAGTATTGGGGCGTTTTGGTCATTGTTTAAAGAGAGTGATGTGCCAAAGGCGATCGCTTCTGCCGTCATTGGACTGGGGATTTCCTATGGAGCTAGCTTGCTCAATCCATTGCATAAAGGCAACCAGCGGCGATTAGGACAAGCAGGAGAAGCGATTGATAAAGCAATCGATCGCACTACTGAACAAGTGGTTGCAAAAGCGAAAGGCGTTGAAGACCAATATTTTCAGTGTCAGGCTTGGGCTTGTCGGCGGCAGCGATCGGAAATTGCCCAGCATGATGGTATTTTTACACCTTTGTTAGAAGAAGTTTTTGTCCCCTTGACGTTAAACCGGAGTTCGATGCTGGCGGGGTTTGGAGTACCGGACGAACTTCAAAAAGACGAACCTGAAGAAGGTAGAGAAATTTGGGATTTGCTGAAAAAGGCAGATGAAGAAGCGACGTTTCGGCAAATTGTCATCCTGGCTTGGGGCGGCTATGGCAAAACGACCTTGATGCGGCACATTGCTTACACGTATTGCCTCAATCAGCAGCAAGAGAAACATGGCGTGAACAAAAGACGCACACCGTTTTTACTATTGCTAAGAAAATATCGGGATGTGATTGCGCAAGAAAATCCATTGAACTTGCCCGATCTGATCATGCAGCAGCATCTATTGAGTTTGCCAGAGGCTGAAGCACTCAAACTGCCGAGTCATTGGGCAAAAAATAAGCTGGAGCGTGGCGAAGCGTTGGTGATGTTGGATGGATTTGATGAGGTCGCAAAGTCTCAGCGTCCAGCGGTAGCGAGATGGGCGAATGATCAGATGCGGCGTTATGGAAAATCGATCTTTATTGTTACGTCGCGTCCTAAAGCTTATGACGAGCAGGATATGGGCGATCGTCTAGAGTTATCCACTCGTCTCTGGGTCAAAGATTTTAATGAACAGCAGTGCCGAGACTTTGTGCAGAAGTGGTATTACTGCCAAGAGCGTTATGCCAACGGCGGCGATGATACGCCCGATGTCCGACAACTTGCAGAGCAAGCCGCTGATGAACTGTTGGCACAAATCGAGGCACGGCAAGCGCTGAAGGATTTAGCCAAAAACCCGCTGTTGCTCAATATGATTGTGACGTTTCATCGTCGCTATCCGGGGGCAGAGCTACCGAAGCGGCGGGTGGAGTTGTATCGAGAAATTTGTTTGTTGCAGTTGCGAGACAGACCCGCTGCCCGCAAGCTAGAGACGCTATTGACTCAATGCGGGGCGCAGACTATTTTGCAAATGCTGGCGCTCTGGATGATGCAAGAAAAAAAAACAACAGTTGGATCGTGCGGTTCTACTGGAGCGAATTGCGGCTGACTTGCGACATCAACAGGAAACGGTGAAAGCCAAAGAATTCTTAGAGCAAGTGGTGCAGATTAGTGAACTGCTGGTGGAGCGAGAACCTGACGAATTTGAGTTTGCCCATCTGAGCTTGCAAGAGTATTTGGCGGCGGCTCAATTAGTGGAGCAAAAGCAGGAGAGTTTGCTGTACGAACATTTTGAGGAGGATTGGTGGAAGACGACGATTTTACTTTATGCGGCTCTGACGAATCCGACAGCACTGATTGAGAAAGCGGTGAGAAGAGGGGCGATCGATTTGGCTTTTTCTTGCCTACAGCAAACGACGAAAAAGATTAATGCTGAATTGAAGCAAACGATTAAAACTTTGCGCTGGGTCAAGTTGGAGGAGATGCTGAAGGCGCAGCAGTGGAAAGATGCAGATTTAGAAACTTATCGGCTGATGATTACGGCGGTCGGGAAAGACCATGGACAGTACTTTACGCGATCGGAACTGTTGAACTTTCCTTGTGATGAGCTAAGGGCGATCGATGGGCTATGGGTGAAATATAGCAACGGACACTTTGGGTTTAGTGTGCAGAAGCAGATTTACGTGGAGTGTGGTGGTCAGCTAGACGGCAATGACTCAAGCCTTGAGGTTTGGATGGAGTTCTGCGATCGCGTCGGCTGGATAAACAATGGCGAATGGATAAACTACTCAAGCCTATACCCCTCTCTTTCCTCTCTCCAAGGAATTTTTCCAGCGGCTTTGGGTCGGTTGATGGTGCTTGGTGAGTTGGGTTGGATGGGTTGTTTGTTTCTTCTTTCGCACAAAGACTTGTGAACTTTGGCATTTAGCTTAAGAGATCCCCTCAGGTTTACAATCCACAAAACTAAGTGCTTCTGGGTCTAAGGAAGCAGCGATCGCTGACTCCAGAACTGCCTCAATGGGATACTCAATCTCCGCTGCCCGCGCATAAAACGCCTCTCGAATATGTCGAGGCAACTTCTCTAAAAACGCCTGTGCAGTGGGTTGATCAAGGTGGCTAATTTGCTCTTCTGTGGATTGCATTATTAATCCCTCATCGAAATTTTGACATTGAACGGCGGTTCTGTAGCTCGAATCATCAGACTCTCTAGACTTAATGATAGCTGTGTCCACTGGGAGTAATCTAGCGGATAAACAGCGATCCTTACGTCGATTGGCTCATAGCCCTCTAGCCAACACCACACTAAAGCCTTATGTCCTCCCGTAAATCGTAATTTAGGATTCTGAGCTTTACCTAGGTAAAGCAACCCTTCCTCTCGATGTCGCACTGCATAAAGACTATGGCGGGTAGTAAGGTTCGTAAACTCTCTCCCGACTGGATAGCATTGCTCGAAAGGCGTTGAAATAAGAAATCCAAGAATTTTCCGGGCTTCTTGTTCTACCGATTTCCAATTACTCATGAAATGAATACAGCCTGTAGATCATGTGGCACTTGCCCCCAACACACTCGCCAGTAGAGCCTTCTGAGCATGAAGCCGATTTTCCGCCTGATCCCACACCAATGACTGTGAACCCTCCATCACTTCATCAGTAATTTCTTCGCCCCGATGCGCGGGCAAACAATGGAGCACGATCGCCTGCCCATCTGCACGGCTCAACAGGTGATTGTTCACCTGATAAGGCTGAAAAATGGGCAACCGTCCTTCTGCCAAATCTTCCTGCCCCATGCTTGCCCACACGTCGGTGTAAATCACATGTGCCCCTTTAACGGCTTCGATCGGATCCTGCATCACTAAAACCTGAGAGCCTCCCGCAATTTCTGTTGCTTGTTGGACGATCGCCGCATCAGGTTCGTAGCCTTTTGGAGCCGCAATCCGCACATTCATGTCTGCTAAAGCACAGCCCAACATCAGCGAATTCGCCATGTTGTTACCATCTCCCACATAGGTGAGCGTCAGCCCTTCCAGTTGTCCAAACTGCTCTTTCACTGTCTGAAGATCTGCCAGTACCTGACAAGGATGCTCTAGATCAGTTAGCGCATTAATCACAGGGATTTTGGCGTAGCTGGCAAAGGTTTCTAGCTCTTGCTGCTCGAAGGTACGAATGGCTAACACATCAAGATAGCGATCGAGCACCCGCGCCGTATCGATCGTGGGTTCGCCCCGTCCCACTTGGGTAACACTAGAATTCAGGTCAATTACCTGCCCGCCGAGTTGATACATCGCCACCGTAAAACTCACCCGTGTCCGAGTCGAAGCCTTTTGGAACAACAGCCCCAAAACCTTGTTGCAGCGAAGGTTCACTTTTCCTGCCTTCATTGCGGCAGCTAAGTCTAGAAGCCCTCGCAACTCGTCCACGCTGAGATCTGCCATGCTTAGCAAATCCCTTCCCTGCAATGACGCTACGCTCATCTTTGGTACTTGAATAAATGGATGGTAAAACAAATGGGTGGTAAAACCGTTTTAAGACACTAGCAGATCTAGGCAGATTGATGTAGCTATTGATATCGCTAATGAGCGACTTCTAAAGCTTCAACTTGAGCGACACCCGCCTCATTCACCCAGGCAATTTGCCGAATCCGACGGCGTTGGGCATAGGCAGCAACCGATTCTGACGATTCTCGGCTATCTAGCTCCATCTCGACACGGACTGTAGGGTCAGCATTACGCAATTGTTGGGCATGGGTAAAAGCGGCGGCATAGGCACGGGGCGTTGTTGGCACCACGAGCCAATCGCTGGCGGGCGTTTGGACGGGCAATTGTCCGGTAGGCAATAGAACCTGATGGAGTTCTTCAATGTTCAGCACAAATCCGATGCCGGGACAGGTTTCGCCTTGAGGATGGTAAAGCCCTAAAAGCTGGTCGTAGCGTCCCCCTTGCCCTAGCACTCGTTGTCCAAAGATGGTGCCACTCACCACTTCAAAAACAATGCCCGTATAGTAATCGAAGGTTTGAATGAGGCTGAGGTCGAGCACAAGCGCCATGCCACTTTGCCCTGCCCAGCTTGCCTGCCACAGTTCAATCAAGGCTTTAAGATTAGCCACGATCGCCCGTTGCCCCTCATCTAAATCTAGACTAGCGACCTGTTGCAGCACATCCGCAGGCTGTCCTCGCAGATCCATAATTAATAGCGCCCGATCGCGCAAGGCTGGCGGCAGCGGCAGAGTTTCTAAGGTAATGCGATCGAGCATAGCGATCGCTACCCGCACTTTCTCTCGTATATTTTCAGGAAAAGCCGAGAGCAGCGATCGGGTTAATTCTGCCTCGCCCAGCACTAAATAAGAATCTTCTAAACCCAAACTCGTCAGACAGTTCATCATCACTAGCAGCACCTCAGCATCAGCAGCCACACCGCTGCTGCCCAAGAGCTCTAAGCCCGCCTGATAAAACTCTTGCTGCCGAGTGTGGTCACCCTTCAGCGATCGCCGAAACACATTGGTATTGTAATAAAGCCGCTGAGGTCGGCTGACTCCTGCCATCCGCGTCACGGCTGCCCGGGCGATCGAAGCCGTCAATTCTGGACGTAGCCCCAGCGCTTCGCCCTCCCGATCTTGCAGTTGAATCACAGTAGATTGTTCAATTGCTCCGCCCGCCATCAAAGTATCCAGACGCTCCAGGGTAGAAGTAATAATGCGGTGATAACCCCAACTGTGGAAGACCTGCCGGAGACGATTCTCGATCCATCGTTTTTGCGCCACATCTAAGGGAAATAGATCCCTTGCTCCCACAGGAGATTGATAAACCATTATTTTTTCTTCCCGCCAAATAATCCAAATAGCCCGCCTTCGGGTTTCGGATCAACCTTACCGCTTTTCGGGGTTGCCTTTGGATCAACTTTTTCAGATTTTTTCCCAACCGTTATGGCAGCAGGCGCACTGCTGCCTTCAACTTTTTTCATGCCTGCCAGAGCCGCTTCATCTTTAGCATTTAACTCTAAGGCTTTTGTGAAATGAATCTTTGCCATCTTCGCTTGATTGGTTTTCAAATAAACTTCACCCAGACGGCTATGGCACTCACTATTTCTTGGGTCAATGCGCGTCGCATCCCGTAACTCTAAAATGACACGGGAATAATCTCGCTTTTTCTCGTACTCTTGGGCACGACGCAAATATGCCGCCACTAAGGTGTTTGTGCTTTGAGCCTTTGGAGAAGTGGCTGCTGCGATCGCGGCTTTCTCTGCATTTGGAGTTCCTACCGCTGCCTTTTTCCCTAAATTCAGTTCGCCTCGTCCCTCTTTTCGCATCAGGTAAACCAGATTCATCTCGCTGATTTGTCCCGTCAAATCCAATGTTTGACCCAAATGTTCATACTGACGCTCAGCCAAATTCTTTAAAGTGATGCGATAGAAATTATCAATATCGCTAGCCGCCGCCAGTTTTCGCGCGGGTTCGCTAATCAGGATCACGGTTTCTTGTTGCTTCAACGCCTGTTGTCCCTTAATTCGCAACAGCACACAGTACTCAGTGTAATTGCGTTCTTGAGAAAGCTTTTCGTATGCAGGATTGACCATTTTTGAGAGAAACTCAGCCGCTTGTTGGCGATCGCACTCCGCATCTTGAGCGCAGCTATCTGGGTGCAGCCGCCGCGCAATTTTAAGATATCCCTTGCGAATATCCTTCATATCCGCATCGACGGGAACGCCTAAAATTGCATGGTAATCGGTGAAGTCTAGATTAAATAATCCCTGTTCAATCTTCAAAGACATGCTAATCATCCCAGAAACTTACCCATAGAGGGTTCCCGCGAATGAACGTCCCATAACCCCAATAAGTAAGAAGTTAGAACAAGCTGGAAACTCTAATTCCACTCCACATTTAATGGCGTAGTTTTACCCAACTCTTGACTCAAAGCCTTATGAATTTGACCATTGGTGGCTAAAATTCGCCCCGAATCTATTGCAAAAGTGCTTTCATCATAAGCAGTCACTTTTCCTCCCGCCTCTTCAATAATGACAACCCCAGCCGCAATATCCCAGGGCGACAAGCCTCGCTCCCAGTAGCCATCTAGCCGTCCACAGGCGACATAAGCTAAATCGATCGCCGCTGATCCGCCTCGTCGCACGCCTTGAGTGAGATGAGTTAGGCGACAGAATTCGGCGTAGTTATTATCAGAGGTTTCGTGGCGATCGTAGGCAAACCCAGTCACCAGTAAGCTCCGCGACAGATCATTCGTTCGTGATACGCGAATGGGACGACGATTGCAAGTTGCGCCCAACCCCTTTGCTGCCCGAAATAACTCTTGGCGAGAAGGGTCAAAAATCACGCCGACTTGCGGTACGCCATCAATCAGCAAGCCAATGGACGTGGAATAAAAAGGATACTGGTGAGCAAAATTAGTTGTACCATCCAAAGGATCGATCGCCCACAGAAACTTACTCTCAGCCTCGCCTAACTTCCCCGACTCTTCCGCCAAAATGCCATGTTCAGGGAAGTGCCGCTGAATCACCGATAAAATTGCTACTTCAGCCCGTTTATCAGCTTCAGTCACTAAATCGCCGGGTCGTCCTTTTTCTTGGATATCTTCCAATTTGCCGAGGTAAGTCTGCAAAACTGCCCCTCCTGCAAGCGCCGCTTCAGTTGCAATATCTAAAAATGTTTGAAGAGATTGAGTCATAGGAAGAAGTGAATAGAATTAATCTTCATCGAGCGGTAAACCTTTGCGCACCCTGCCTTTGCCAAAGTATTGCCCAAACTGAAGTTCGTACACTTCATCTTCATCCTGGGTTTCGACTTCTAAATCCGATCGCGCATAGCTGACACAGAGCAGCGCATAGCCTTTTTCTCGAAGTTTGGGAGATAGTCCCATCGCTTCGGGTTGATAAATTTCGCCAGAAACGACGCGAACGGCGCAAGCGGTACAGGCTCCATTGCGGCAGGAAAAGGGTAGTTCAACGCCCTGGTTTTCGGTGAAGGCGAGGATGTAACGGTCTTCGGGAACCTGGACGGTATGGTGAGTATTAGTTTGGCGGTTGTAGATCCGCACGGTGTGAACGCGGGGCATAGGTAAGGGGCGATCCTTAGCGGGGATCTCGAAGAGGGCGCGGGACTGCACAAGGGTCATGATAGCGGGTATTGGCGATCGCTTCCGGCAAAGAACACTATTTTGCATCCCTTTTCATTTAATGGGGCTACAGGCTTCCACCACCGCGATTTGCTAAAGAACTCTTTAGTCAAAGGAGGAATATCAGCGGTGTCGATTTCTTCCTCTGTAAGCGAGTCAACTTTCTCCCAATTCGTCCTGGAGGAACTGTTCATATCATTCTCGTTCATTGAGGGAATACAAAGGGCAAATAACGACTCATGCCTCCACTGGTGCAATTAAGCCTCGTTTAACGGCTTCTGCAAGAGCGGTAGCTTTGCGAAGTAAGCCTTCCTGGTAGTTTTGCATGAGTGCTTCTAGTTCTAGATGTGCTTCTGGGGATAGGGTTCCAGCTTGCTGTTGATCAAGGAGATGACTGAGTTGAGTATCTTGCTCAGGCTCTAGTTGAAGTTCGGTAAGGGCAAGAAGTTGTTCGTGGGTGAGTTCTGTGACGGTGGGCAGAGTGTTGATATGGGCACTCAGAAGAGGGATGGTTTGGGCGATCGTGTCTGCTAAGACGCTAGCGATATCGCGGTTGGCTAGGCGGGCAAACTGCTCGGCACGTAGATAAATGTCATCGGGGATGTTAAGGGTGACTTGGGTAGTCATTAGTAATTTACGAAATAAACTATGGTTATTCTATCGTGTTCCCCATTTTTGCATCCCTTTTCAAGCCGCCTCAACTACGCAACATAGGGATTTATTTTCTCCAAATCACTTGCCTCTGCCTGCTAGGCATGGTATGGATCCCACCGCAATTGCAGCGTCATCCAGAAATCGGCAGACACCTCAAAAAATTTAGCTAGTCTCAGCGCCGTTCCCGGTGTCATGCCCCGTTTGCCCTTAACCAGTTCGTTTACCCGCTGATAAGGAACATGGAGTGCGTCAGCTAATTCCCGCTGGGTCAATCCCATTGAAATTAAAAACTCTTCTAGTAACATTTCTCCTGGATGAGTTGGAGATCTATGGGTTGGTATTCTCATAAAGGGTAATTTTTGGAGAAGGCAAAGTGGTCGAGCAGTTCGCGGTGAATGAAGCGATAGCGACCGCCGATGCGCTGGAGCAGGCGACGTTCAACGCAGTAGTTGAGGAAACGGGCATAGTTCCAAGGAATTTTGCGATCGTGGGTAAGCGTAAAGCGAAGGCTGAGGTGTTGGATACAGGCTAAGCCACCGCCAAACAAGCCAAAAATCAATGCACCTGCTATTCCTGGAATGATTGCCTGTAGCAATGATTTCTGAACAACTTCAGCAGTGACAAGTAAAGACTGTCTTGCCATGCCTGCTTTTAAAGCTTCTACAGGTAAAGTTATGGTTCCAGCCATCCACATCACAGCCAAGGGATAACTGAAGGTCGTGACCCAGGCGACATTATATAAAGATTTCCAAATACCTTGATTGGGGCGCGATCGCGTTTTCAAATCCTGTTTCATCCCGTTAAGTAGCCCACTAATCAGCCCAACTGTCAGCCCAAAAATTAACCCATAGATTAACCCAACTATTAAAACTATCAGAGACAAAATTAACCCAAAAATTAACCCAAAAATTAGCCATCCTCGCAAACTCCTTAGGATTTCTCGGCGCACTTTTTGAGACATCGAAATACGAAAGTTTTCAACAGGCTTAATATCATCTAGCCTACCAATCAGCCCAACTGTCAGCCCAAAAATTAGCCCAACTGTCAGCGAACCGAGCAGTCCACCAATCAGCCCACCAATCAGCAAACCGAGCAGTCCAACGGTCAGCCCACCAATCAGCAAACCTGTTAGCCCAAAAATCAGCCCAACACTCACCCGATACCCCCACCTCGATCGACCCTCATCCAACCAACTCGGCTGCATCTTTTCAATCAACAATTCCACCTGATTCCGCTCTTGCAACTGCCCCGCCAACCATCCCAACGATCGCCGCACATCACGCCAATCTGGTTCCCGCGCCAAAGTTTTGTATGCCCAATCTCGATTAGTAAATTCCTTACGAAGGCGATCGCTCTCCCGCACTTCTGGGCTTAATTGGCGATCGATATACCGCTCAAACAAATCCGCCTTCCCCTGCAACGGCTTCTGCGAGTCATACACCCGCGCCGCTAACCCAATAAACAACGGCACCCGCAATAATCCTGGCTCTTCCTCATCCTCAGAATTATCCTCATCTTCCTGACTGACCGCAGGTAACACAGGCTTCAGCAACCTCGCCATCTCCGGCACCGCCTGAATCTGTTGCCACAGTTCTAACTTGCCTACCTGCCCCAAATACTCCTGAATCTGCCCATCCGACAACGGCTGCAAACACACCGCACCCCGCAAATTACTCAGCTTCACCCCCGCTTGCATAAACTCCCGCACCCGACAACACACCACCAACTGTGGATAAGTCCGCGCAAACTCATTAATCTTTTCAGTACAAAGCTTCTGCCGCACCAGCCCCAACTCATCCAACCCATCCAGCAACGGCAGCAACACCTGCTTCTCTAGCCACGGCTCATAGATTTTGCGTTTGCGATCGCCCCCAAAATTCTCATACAACTGCGCCAATAACCAAGCCTCAATGCTCTGACTGTCATCCCGCCAAGTCGATAGCTCAAAAATAATCGGAATCACCGTCTTAGGCTGGGCGATTGCCTCTCCCACCAACTGTTCTGCCAACTTCAACAGCGTCGTCGTTTTCCCCGCCCCCGGCGTTCCCAAAATCAACAGCTTGCCCCGAATATCTTCCCTGGCATAGGTCGCCAAAATCGGCTGACGAGAATCGATCGCCTCTTCGTGTACCCCGTCAATGGTCAGGATTTTCTGTGCTTCCAATGCGGTGGATTGCGATCGCAGCTTTGCCACCAGTTCAGGTTCCTCCGCCAAATCCACATCTAGCAGCACATCCCCAAATAGCATTTGCTTCAAGCGGCTCTTAATCTCCGGTTGCTGTTGCTGCAAAATCCGCCCCGCCCGCTCCCAGTCAATTCCCGGTTGTTCCCGCGACTGACCAAATAGTGAAATGAACGATCGCTGAATCGTCAACTGAGCATGAGGCGAATTATTGAGAGCATTAACATCTCCCCCCGCCTGAGACTGCTGGAGATTGCTGTCCTTTAGTTCAGTACTTTCAATTCCCTGTCCTTGCAATGGATCAGTCATTGGCAGTCCTAATCAACACCTCTACTTATCACAGACTCAATAAAGTCGCTGCCGCACCTAGCCAAGGCGAAACTGCCTTAAACACCTCTGCCCCCGTTTGCCACAAACTCTTCCCTGCCTCAGTCGTCTCCTTCAGCGTCTTCATTGTCTCGCCTACTTGCTTCAGGTTCCTGCCCACCAGTTCTTTATCTGGTTTCTCCTTGCCCACTTCCCGCTTTGCCGACTTCAAATAATCCAGCATCTCTTCTTTTTGGTCTGCCGAGATATCTGTGGTGGCGATCGCCCCTCTCAACTGCTCCAGCAATGCCAGCACATCCTCTCCAGTCAGCCCTTGCTGCTGGGTCGCCATCTGTCCTGACTGGCTCTGGGTCAAATCGCGTCCAGCTTGACCTGCCTGCAACTGCCCTCCATTAACCGTGACATTGCTAATTGTTTGGGATTGAGCAGGTTGTTTTTTGCCAAAAAGCTTATCTAGCATTACGCTTCCTCCAATTACTCGGAATGATGGTCATATTCTATGCCAGATCAATGGTTAGAGCGGCGCATCCAGCTTTTCCAGCCGTTCTAAAAATAAGTTTGACTAAAACGCCCTAGAGTCTGCTACTATTACCAACTGGCGGCTTATTTAAGTTGTCACACAAAACACCACCTGGAGAGGTGGCCGAGTGGTTGAAGGCGCAGCACTGGAAATGCTGTTTAGGGCAACTTAACGAGGGTTCGAATCCCTCCCTCTCCGTTTTTTGTTAACTGCTAGTCTCTCGCCTTTGCGATCGCCTCTAAGGAATGACTTGGAGAAATTTTGAGAATGGTGAAGTATGCGCACAATAAAAACTTCAGGATGAGTGCAACTTAGAATTTTTCTAGGTGCATTCATCCTGAAGCGCTAATTAAGATTGCCAAATAGCTGTGTGCTGACGTTACAAAACTTGTAAGGTACAAAGCTTTATTTCGTTCTAATGTTCTGGTCAGCAGTTGTTAGCCATACCGTTATTTCTAAAGCCAAACAAACTACTTATCCAAGGACAAGGTTTTCAAGTCTCTATTCTTAGCAACGAAACTTGTTAGCTGTTAGTGGTAATAGCGCTGTTCAACCCAAACTCGCACATCTGCTTCAGTAGTAAAAGTTTCAGTCTTTCCAGTAATAGGGTCATACACGTGCCAGTATTCGTGACCGGAAGGACTAAATTTTAATTTGATCTGAGGATCGTTACCGCCACTAAGTTTTGCCACTAGGGCTTGAAGAACACGGCTAACTATCGACTCTTTCTTTTGTTTCTTGTTGACGCTTTCTAGATCCCAGTATTCTTTGAAGCTAATGGGATACTGTTCAGTAAACTTGGCGGTCGTTTTCATTTTCTTGCTCCTTTATCTCACCAAAAATTGAGTGGTTAGTTCTGTTCCGATCGCCCTACTTCTGGGTCATACTGCTCAATCTCAGCCGATGATCATGAACTCATCTCAAGTCGGTAAATGTCTATGTGTCTACTGTAGGCATTCCATCTCGGCAAATCAAAAGGTATCATGCATCCTAAGTATGAATAGAATTCATAGACATCACTAGCCTTCGCAATTCGGTGATCTGCGATACTCTTGGAACATCTTGGGGGGTGTCATGCTCATGACACGGGGGAGAAGGAAATGAACTTAGAAGAAGTGAAATTATCCCAATTACGGGCGCTTGTGGCAGTTGCAGCGCACAGTAATTTTAGCGAGGCGGCATCCACCCTGTCGATTTCACAGTCTGCCGTGAGCCATGCGATCGCCACCCTCGAAGCCCAGCTTGGAGTCGTTCTGCTCTACCGAGGGCGGCAAGGAGCAAGCCTCACGCCTGTAGGAGAGCGCATTCTGAAGCACGCCCAAGACATGCTGCGATCGCTAACCTTACTAGGCAAAGAAGCCGATCTATCAAAAGGGCTGCAAGGTGGGCAAGTCCGAATTGCGTCTTTTCGCAGCGTAGCAACTCATGTTTTGCCAGAAGTTATTTCTAAGTTTCGAGAGAACTATCCTGCGATCGCTGTCACTATTACCGAATACCGAGGAGATGAAGGGGTCGAGGAAGCCTTGCGAGATGGGCGATCGGATATTGCGTTTACCTGTCTGCCTCCCTCTCAAGAATTTGATTCTTGGGAACTCATGCAAGATGAGTATATCGTGCTGCTGCCACCCAAAGCTAAAGCACCAGCCGGGCGAATGACATGGAAACAATTGAAAAGCTACCCGCTGATCATGCCGCCTAAAAATGACTATTGTTCCACGACCATTCACAGTTATTTTGCAGAGGCGGGGCACGTCTTAAAATCGACCTATGAAATCGTTGAAGATTCAACCATTATCAGCATGGTAATGAAAGGACTAGGAATTACAATCATGGCGAAGCTGGCAGCTGAACCCTTGCCATTAGGGGTACAAGTGCGTGAATTACCCACAACGCTGACCCGTGTCATTCAAGTTGCCACTTTAGAATCGGCGCTCAATCCGCCGCCAGTGTACGCATTTTTAGACACGTTAAAACAACACTGGAGATTAACGAATAATCTTTCCACAGCGGCTAAATCTTTGTCTCCGGGCGCAATCTCAACCCCGCTAGAAAGATCGATGCCGTCGGGTTGAAGCTTTTGCAGCGCATCGATTACGTTATCTGGTGTAATGCCACCTGCCAGAATCCAAGGGCAACGAGGACGGAATTGCTTCAGGCTCTCCCAGTTGAGGGTTTTTCCCGTTCCACCCAACAGTCCAGGGTTAGTGACATTAGGATGGTAAGCATCAAGCAGCAGTGCATCGACGCAGTTTTCATAACTGCGGGTGTGTTCCAGCGTTTCGGCATTCCGCACCCGGAAAGCTTTGATGATTTCGATCGCAGGTAAAGCTGCCCGTAGCGCCTGACAAAACTGGGGAGATTCATTGCCGTGAAGTTGGGCGGCAGTCAACTGAGCGATCGCCACCACTTGCTCGATTTCCGCCACTGATGCATCGACAAACACGCCCACTCGATCGACCGTTTGTAACGTGGTAAGTCCTCGAATTTGTTCAGGAGCAACATAGCGAGGAGATTGTTTGACACAGATAAAGCCAAGGGCACTTGCGCCAAATTGGGCGATCGCTTGAGCCTGATCTGTCTGAGTAATACCGCAAATTTTAACACGCATGTTTTAGGCTTTGGCGAAGATATAAACAGTTAAATCTCAAATAAATCTCAAAATTTTGGAGGATAGGTAAAACAAACTTTCAATCGTTGAACTGTAATCTTTAAACTGTTAACTATTTAAACAAAACTCTATTCCTCGTCACACTGTCTCCGATAATCCTTATTAATTGATGCTGATATCGACATTAGGAGTATAAAACTTTGACGTACCTAACTTTACTAGCAGCCGTGCCTCATACGCCAGAATGGTCTTATAAAGTAGCGCTGGTGATGATTTCTTGCAATTTATTTGCGATCGCTGTTGGCTACTACGCCATCAAAAATCGCGGTGTTGGCCCTCAGCTTCCGGTGGCAGTACCCGCCATGTTCACCGGATTTGGCATTCCCGAACTATTAGCAACTGCCAGCTTTGGGCATGTGCTAGGGGCAGGGTTCATTCTAGGATTGGGGAATGCAGGCTTGCTGTAGCGCTGAAATAGCGATCGCCTTTACATCTCAAGGGTTTCGGATCAGTTGATCTGAAACCCTTATTTTTTAACGCTTGGCAGTCTTGAATTGTTTATGGTAAAATTTACCATAACAATCCAGAAAACACCATGCAAACCACAACTCACTTACCCACTCATTTTGATCCGGCAAAAGTTGGAGAAGTATGGCGAGTTCCTTATCAAGAACGGGCGATCGCTGCCCAAGAATGGGCAAAACAACACCGTATTCAGCCTGCAACAAGCGATTCTCAGCGGGTATGCTTATTGGCGATCGACGTACAAAATACCTTTTGCATTCCCGAACATGAGCTATTTGTAGGCGGCAGATCGGGCAGGGGCGCAGTTGATGATAATGTTCGCCTCTGTGAGTTCATCTATAGAAATTTGGCGGAAATTACTGAAATTGCATTAACGATGGATACGCATACCGCCACCCAAATCTTTCATCCAGTCTTCTGGGTCAACTCGGCAGGCGCACATCCTTCGCCCATGACCGTGATTACGCTAGAAGACGTGGAAAATGGGACATGGAACGTTAATCCTGCGGCGGTTCCTAGCATCATTCTAGGCAAAGATTCAGACGGACATCTAAATGGATATCAAGATCTGCAAACTTATGGACTTCACTATGTTCGGCGGCTTCATCAAAACGGTAAATTTCCGTTAACGATTTGGCCTTACCACTCTATTCTAGGAGGTATAGGTCATGCGATCGTTTCGGCGGTAGAAGAAGCCTGTTTTTTTCATACCTTAGCGCGTGGCAGTCAGACACACTTTGAACTAAAAGGGAGCAATCCCCTAACCGAAAATTATTCGGTGTTGCAGCCAGAAGTGATGAGTGATCAACAGGAACGGGCGATCGCCCACAAAAATACGGCTTTTCTACAAAAGCTCCTCAGCTTTGATCGCATTATTATCGCCGGACAAGCCAAAAGCCACTGTGTTGCTTGGACGATTGATGATCTGTTAAGCGAGATTCAGGCGACCGATCCAAGTCTGGCTCAAAAGGTTTATTTGTTAGAAGACTGTATGTCTCCTGTAGTCGTTCCGGGCATCGTCGATTTTACCGATCAGGCGATCGCCACATTTCAGCGGTTTGCCCATGCTGGAATGCAGGTAATTCGATCGACAGATTGGTAAGCAACCCCTTTCCTACAATTGCTGTTGAAGGGCAAGGGAAGGGCAATTGACAGAGGGCGATTAACAGGGGATTAAATCGCGAACAACGATTGATTTACAATGCATCCTGGGCATCCTCCTAAACACCAGTCGTAAGCGCAAGAACTCCCAATGAGCATTTTTTGGAAAAAGGTTTCTCTCAATCCACAAAATATTGAACAAACTGTAGAACGAGTCAACGCTTCAATTCGGCAGCCTGGTTTTACTGCTGCATTTACCGTTGACGTAGAGGGAGATGCACGGCTGGTAATTGTGGCAGAAGTAGAGCGACGATACCGCCAGTCCCAACCTGAGGAACAGGCAGAAACATGGGGCGATCGCCGTCAGTCGAATCTTGATGATCATGCTCCCGTTCATCAACCCCTTGATGTTGAAGATATTATTGCTGGCATTCGCTACTCGGTCGCAGAGCATCATGACTTACCTGTTTATGCCGTCTTGCTGCTGCGGGCAGGCATGATGCCCTTAATGCCTGATGGACGAGTCGATCGCGGCACCTGCCGAGAGAGTTATTTAGCAAGCACATTAGAGGCGATCGCCGAGTCTCGACTCATGATTAGTGAAACTAGCGGTAAAGATGACTTAGTGAATTGTCCCAAAAAAGAGGATGCCAACAAAAAAACTGAAGGTCATTTAGAACCCAACCAGAACGATGGCATAGCCGCGGATAGGAGTATAGAGACACTGCTACAGAAGCTGCGATCGCAAAGGAAGCAGTCTCAGAATAGAGACATTTCACCGCTGGTCATGAATTTGGCACAGCAGGGTTTATTAGGAATGCAAATTCCCCTGCAATATGGCGGGCTAGGGTTTGATCATTTCAGCACGCTGCGCGTTTTACAGCAGTTAGGCGCGATCGACATTTCTCTGGCACTCTTCATCAGTCTTCATAATGCGCTAGGGGTTTACCCAATCATGCATTATTCTTCTATAGCGACTCGTCGAGAACTTTTACCTCTTTTAGCCGCCGGACACGAGCTAGCAGCATTCGCCCTAATGGAAGAAGGCACAGATTCTTTCTCACCCACAATTGCCTCTAAAGCGATCGCTAACGGTCGGGGAGATTGGCAGCTTTGGGGCAAGAAAAAATGGAGCAGTCCTAACTCAAGCTGCATACCCGGAATCTTTAATATTTTTGTGCAACAAGTAGATGCTCAAGGCAATACCCAAGGCATCGCGGGTTTTGTAGTACGTGACAGTTTGCGCCAAGAACGGGCTGGAACCTTAGGCAACACTTTATTTCTAGAGGGTGATATCGTCAGTTCGGAGCAGCGGTTGAGCAAGGTTGGGGCAGGGATGGACATTGCCCAAAACGTTATGCAGCTACATCGGCTGAGTATTGCAGCAGTTTGTCTAGGCGGCATGAAACGGTGTGCGCAGATGACCTTACAAGCCACTCAGCACCTCACTGTTTCCGCCGACCAACCCTTCGACCATCCAGTGACGCTGATGGGCTTGAGTGAAACGACTCTAGCGATCGCTGCTGTTGAGTCATTGGTGAGTCACCTGGGCTTGCTGCTCGACCAGGGCTATCCCGTTCCCATGGAGGCATATTTAGCTTGTAAAACTTCGGCTCCAGAGTTCTTTTGGAAAAGTGCAGATAGCTTAGTGCAATTCTTAGGAGAACGCAGCGATGTCTTGGAAATTTTGCAAGATGCCAGATTGCTACGAATGGTTGAAGGATCAACAGAGACGCTCAACTCCCTGCTGGGAGAACAGGTCATTTATGATGGTGATGCTCTACACCAGTTTTTGTGCCATGAACTGCGCGCTCCCGACATCGCCGAAACTTTAAAGACGGCTGCTTTCCAAATTCACGATCGCTATACCCAATTTCCTGGACGCTTTACCCCGCCAGCTGCCAGCCAATGGGCAGACGGGGCAATTGGAGCGATCGCCACCTGGGCAATTCTGTGGGCGGCGGTTGGACGAGCATTAAATGCAACACCATCGCCACTCTTACAACAAACATTTAATTGGGCACAGCTTCAGTTTGAGCATCGATTATTTCAAGCGCTGATTCCAATGGCTAGCGAAGTCACCCTTTCAACAGCTGAAGAAATGATTGAAGCAGTGGCTCACTATGCAGACGCGATCGGTGAGATTGGCATTAATCAGGATTTAGATACGCCAACAAAACTACCGACAAATCATGAATCAGAACAGGGTTGATCCCAGATTACGGCAGCGGATCTCCCCATTCATTGAAGCTAGGTACCTGTCCGATCAAGACTTTTCCGACCATCGGATCGCTCTCATCCCATCTCAGCGTTTGGCTTAATCAGCGCTCTGTTGATTTAGACGGAGATTACAAATCATGACTTTGGTCAGAGGCAAAGATAAAAAGTGCGTTACTTGCAAAGAAATCGTTTAAGATGGACTGAAAATTACTTGAACTAAGTTATCCTCATTTCAAGTGTTGTCATTATCATCGAGAATAAAAACTATGCCTCCTAGGAAGAAACTTCCCATCTTAGCTGCTGAAATTTCCAAGAACTCCATTGAACAAGTTTCGCTATCTCTGCAAGACTTGCCTGAAAAACCAAAAGATTCCTACTCATTACGAGAAGCGATCGCCCTCATGCATTCTGCGATTACCACTGCTCTAAGCCGGGGTTACAAGCACGAGGAAATCTCCAAACTTCTCGCCAATGAAGGCATCAAGATCACCGCTTCTTCGCTCAGAAGATACCTTTCCATCACCAAACCCAAAGGCGAAGGGAAAGCAAAAGCGAAACGCCAACCCAGAACTCCAAAGGCTGTTAGTGAAACCACCGCAACCGAGCCTGCACCAACGCGCGGAAAGCCCGGTCGCAAGCCTAAAGCACTCTCAGGAGAAGAAGCTGCTACCCCAGCGCGGCGCGGTCCAAAGCCCTCCTCAGAACCGAAAACGACCACTCGGAGAAACGCTACAGCCACCACTACTCGCCGCCGCAAAGCAACTTAAAATAGTTGTCTGAAAGAACGTTGCCGAATACAACAGGTTTCGGAACGCTGTAGTCTTATATGGCTGTAATCTTCATGATTAGCCAGCGCCATGCGGGTGCTATGAGTATTCAGCAACGTTCATGCTCTATTTCACATCTGCTTTTTGTACAAACTTATCATCTATACCTAACGTTAACGCTAAGGGTTGTTGATTAGGCAGAGCTTTCACGACAGTGCGATACACATCGTAGTTAGTCGGGGCAGTAATCGTTTGTCCATCCGATTCGTAGGTAAGGGTATAGGCTGCATCCTTAAGCAATTCAGGCTGGCTGATTCGCTCTTGTGGTTTTTGTCGCGCTTCTATTTCATCAACCGTAGGGCGAGGCGGCAAGGCAGGGTACCAAAGTCCCCGATCATCGGGCCCTGTTACAGCTTCTCCTGGTCTTTCACCATTTTTATTAATCAGAGAAGTTGAAGCAAATTTTTCTCGGCGAATTTGGTTAGTCTTATCTGGATTAATGCTGTATTCAACTTGCCAAGTATAAGTCACTGTCGCCGTGGCTTCGTATTGAGTGGTTATTCTTCGATCGCAGCTCATTAGCCCTACAAGGCTGGCTAGAGTAATCATCGCGTGGCGAATTGGCTTATGCTGAGTTCTAAGAGAAGTCATAGGTGCGCGAGTTTAAAGGGTAGAGAAATGGATTTAAGCCTTTGCATGATTGTTAAAAACGAAGCGGATAAACTGCCCCGTTGTTTGTCTAGCGTCCAGGGGATGGTCAATGAAATGATCGTAGTCGATACTGGCTCGACCGATCAAACGACAAAAATTGCTCAGTCTTTTGGAGCACAAGTTTATCACTACTCTTGGAACAACAACTTTTCGGCAGCCCGCAATGAATCGTTAAGATATGCTCAAGGAGAATGGATCTTGGTGCTAGATGCAGACGAAGTTTTAAACCCAGAAAGCATTCCAGCCTTAAAGCAAGCAATGCAGCGCGACCAGGCATTGGTGATTAACTTAGTGCGCCAGGAAATTGGTGCAGTGCAATCGCCTTACTCTTTAATGTCTCGACTGTTCCGTAACCATT
This sequence comes from Timaviella obliquedivisa GSE-PSE-MK23-08B, assembly GCA_019358855.1. Taxonomy (NCBI): domain Bacteria; kingdom Bacillati; phylum Cyanobacteriota; class Cyanophyceae; order Oculatellales; family Oculatellaceae; genus Timaviella; species Timaviella obliquedivisa. The sequence continues at coordinate 80,294 of JAHHII010000006.1, forward strand.
TCGGAATTCGTTTTTCTCGTCCTTATCATTCCATGGTAGATGATAGTGTGACGCGCTTGTTGCAACGCGAACCGACTTGGAAAATTATTAATCTGCCAGAGGTAGCAATCTTACATGATGGCTACGAGCCAGGCGCGATCGCCACCCGCAACAAGCTCCAACAAGCAAAAGCCACCATGGAGGGCTATCTAGCCACCCATCCGGAGGATGCCTACGTGTGCGCCAAACTGGGCGCTTTGTACAACGACATAGGCGAAGTTAAAAAGGGGATCGCGCTCCTAGAGCGAGGGTTAGAGATTATTGCTCATTCTGCTCAAGCAGCCGAAGAAAACGCTCCCGTGCTTTACGAATTACACTACCACCTGGGTATCGCCTACAGCCGATCGCAAAATTTAGTGAAAGCAGAAGGACATTACCGAACCGCGACACAGCAGCCTATTTTGAACCGTCTGAAGGTTGGCGCATACAATAACCTGGGGGGGCTGCTGAAAGCCAAAGGAGATTTGTCCGGTGCCCGGATGAACTACGAGATTGTTACCAAGGTTGATCCGACTTTGGCAATTGGACATTACAACCTGGGTATGACGTTTAAAGCAATGGGAATAATGCCTGATGCCATTGATCATTACCGCCAGGCGATCGCCCTCAACGCTACTTATGCTGAAGCCTACCAAAACCTGGGAGTAACGCTGCTAAAAGTAGGAGCGGTAAAAGAGAGTCTAGAGGCATTTGGACAAGCGATCGCCCTTTACGAACAACGCGATCCTCAAGAGGCGCTACGGTTACAGCAAGGACTGGTCGAGATGGGGCTGTTGAAAAAGTAAACCTCTGAAAAAATGAACCTGTTTGCCCATCATCATCAGCAAATGACCCAGGCTGAAGCGCCGCTTGCGGCTCGGATGCGTCCGCGTACCCTGGATGAATTTGTCGGGCAAGATGCCATCATTGGCGAAGGGCGGTTGCTGCGTCGGGCGATTCAAGCCGATCAGCTTTCATCATTGATTTTTTACGGCCCACCAGGAACCGGAAAGACGACGCTAGCACAAATTATTGCCAACACGACAAGAGCGCACTTTATTGCCATTAACGCAGTTTTGGCAGGCGTGAAGGAAATTCGGGACGCGATCGCCACTGCCCAAGATAAACGCGGAATGTTCAGTCAACGCACGATTTTATTTGTCGATGAAGTTCATCGCTTCAACAAAGCCCAGCAGGATGCGTTATTACCCTGGGTAGAAAACGGCACCGTGATTTTGATTGGCGCAACCACAGAAAATCCTTACTTTGAAGTCAATAAAGCGCTAGTGAGCCGATCGCGTATTTTTCAACTGAAGTCGCTGAATGAAACCGATCTGCGGCGTGTGGTAGAACAGGCGTTAGCAGATGGCGATCGCGGTTATGGCAAGCTCAATGTACAGCTTGAGATAGCAGCATTAGATCATTGGGTGAATGTTGCTAACGGTGATGCTAGAACCTTGCTGAATGCACTAGAGTTAGCCGTTGAGACGACTCCTGAGCAAGCAAGCATCATTCACATTACCCAGGCAGTTGCCGAAGAATCCATTCAGCAGCGGGCAGTCCTCTATGACAAAGAAGGCGACGTTCACTTTGATACCATTAGCGCCTTTATTAAAAGTCTGCGTGGCTCCGACCCAGATGCCGCCTTGTATTGGTTGGCACGGATGGTTTACGCAGGAGAAGATTTACGGTTTATTTTTCGACGGATGACGATTTTAGCAGGGGAAGATGTGGGCATGGCAGACCCTAATGCGATCGTTGTAGTGAATGCCTGTGCCCAAGCATTTGAACGGGTAGGAATGCCGGAGGGAAGATATCCTTTAGCACAAGCAGCAATTTACTTAGCAACGGCTCCTAAGTCAAATAGCGTCATGGGTTTTTTTGATGCGTTGGCAGCAGTAGAACAGGAACGAGAAGCCGAAGTACCCAATCATTTACGGGATGCGAATCGAGATAAACATAGCTTTGGGCATGGACAAGGATATCTTTATCCCCATGCTTATCGTGATCATTGGATAGAGCAACAGTATTTACCTAAAACGCTTCAAGGACAAGTTTTTTATCAGCCCTCTAAACAAGGTTATGAAAATAAAATTCAGGTACAAGTCTCACAGCGCCGAGAAGCACAGTTAGCCGCAGTGATTGAAGGTCTAGGAATAGCACTGCCAGAAGTATTGACCTTTAGCCCTGTCAATTCTGCTCAGGATCGATGGCTCCAACGATCGCTCAGCCAAGCCGGAGAGAAGCTGGCAGCCGTGCGCGATCGCCTTTTCATCCTCGCCCAACCACAGCGTCACCACGTCATTTTAGATGTGAATGCAGGTAGTGGATTCCTGACTTGGGAAGCGTTGCGCCAAGTTCCAGAAGGCGGTGTTTATGCAGTAGTTCAATCACCCGAAGATGTCGAAGCGCTCCGAGAACAATCTGCCGCTTTGCCGGAACTAGCTCGTCCTATTGTGCTGCAAACTTCTCTACTAGATTTGTCCACAATCTTAGCAGCACTTGATTCCCGTCTCCGCTTCGATCGCATGATTGGGCGTAATGCATTATTAGACGAACCAGATAAAGTCCAAGTGATTCAAGTTCTAATGGAGTTCTTACGTCCAGACGGAAGCTTAGTGTTGGCGGAAACCGTTCCTCGCCACACACAGCGGCTTTATGACTTAATTGATGCAAAGCAATTCAATACTAAGATCTACAAACGGTTGGTAAAGGCAGAAGAAGCCATTTATCAGAACGCTAAAGATGCAATGGTGAATTGGGATGAAGATGAGTTGCGATCGCTTTTCCAAAATGCAGGTTTAACATCTGAGGTTCAGTTAGAAACAACTCAGACCGATTTACACATTACGCCTGCCTTATTGGAACGCTGGTTTAATACAGGCAGCAATCGCCCCAGCTATGGCGATCATTTGGCAAGTACTTTAAATACGGCAGAGTTAAAAACCGTAGAAACTATCTTTCGCAGAATCTTAACGAATCAAATAGTGAGGTGGAAAGGGGCGATCGCTTTTTGTCGAGTTACATTATGAGTTGACCATCATTTAGCTGGCTCTATTACAGGCAGTGAAAGTAGAAGAGGTTTGAAATTACTGCTAAAGTGTTTCAAGCTAAGGTTGCAGTATCCGTATCGATTAATATGGAAGAGTACTTGAAGGTTAGTAAGGTCATCGACTGGCGGCATCCCAAAATTATGGAACGCGCCAAACAAATTGCATTGGGATTTGAGACCTCGATAGCGATCGCACAAGCGTGTTTTGAATGGACGCGAGACGAGATCTGTCACAGTTATGACTATCAAATGAATCCTATGACTTGCCGAGCTTCAGACGTTCTTCAACACAAAACAGGTTATTGCTATGCTAAGAGTCATTTACTGGCAGCACTTTTAAGGGCAAACCAGATTCCAGCAGGATTTTGTTACCAGCGGTTAAGTATTGATGACAAGGGTGCGCCATACAGTTTGCACGGTTTCAATGCCATTCATTTGCCTGAATTTGGTTGGTATCGGGTTGATGCGAGAGGTAATAAATCAGGAGTCAACGCTCAGTTCACTCCACCTCAAGAGCAGTTAGCATATAAGATTCAGTTTCCTGAAGAGGCAGATTTTCCAGTAATTCTTGCCGAACCACTTCAGATTGTTGTAGAAGCATTGCAAGCACAGACTAAATGGGATGAGATACTCCGTAACCTTCCAGATATTTCATTAAATTCAGCAAAGAGTCATAGTTTGGTGTGATCGGTATTGGGGCTATCCACATCCAATTACAGGTTAGGTGACTTCTGATTCTGTGGGTTAGGCATCTTGCCTGACATCAAATAGCCAAGATAACTATTCACCTTATTTAATCCACGATCTCCTTATTTAATCCACGATTTTCAGAACTTTTCCTTCTAAAAGCGTCCCTACCACACAGGCTCCGCTCCAATTCGCCCCAGCCCAACTTGCACCTTCTAAATCCGCACATAAGAGATTTGCGCCACTTAGATTTGCGCCTGCTAAATTGGCATCGCGTAGATCTGCTTCTTCTAAATTCGCATTACTTAAAATTGCACCTTGTAAATCTGCCTGCGCCAAATTGGTGCCGCTCAAGTTTGCTCCACTTAAATTAACCCCGCGCAAATCAGCCCCGCGCAAGTCTACACGCTGCAAATTTACGCCCATTAAATTTGCTCCACTCAAAAACGCACCTGCCATCGCAGTATTAGATAAGCGCGCCTGCATCAAATTTGCCCCGCGCAAGTTTGCCCCGCGTAAATCTGCTTCTGTTAAATCTGCCTGCATCAGATTGGCACCCAGCAGATTTGCTCTCAAATCAGTACCCGTCAACTGACAGCCTACTAAATTTGCCCCGTCCAGGTTTGCGCCTATTAGCTTAGCGGCGGCTAAGTTTGCCCCGCTCAAATTTGCCCCGCTCAAATTTACTTTGCTGAGGTCAGCATGGGAAAGATCCTCATCTTCTAGGTCGGCTCCAGCCAAATGCTTAAGCTTGCCAGCGCGAATAGTTGCAATGTCCATGGTTAATAGTGCGTTCAAGATTGGGCGTTCAAAGATTAAATAAGAGGGAGGTCTGCCATTGATTCTTCATAGCGCAGTAGCTCTTCTTCAGAGTGAGAATCGAGCATCCACATTCCGGCAGCAATTTTGGGCATGGCGATCGGTAAACTCATGCCTTGCTGTAAGCCTTTAACTAAAAGCGTTAGCACTTCAATCAGTTTTGGATCCCAACGATCGCTCGCTTCTGCCCGACAATCGGCTAAAGCTTGAGTGAGCAAAGTCTCGATCGCCTCCTCTGGAGAAGCTGCCCGATACCGAGCTACCCGCTGCTGAAAACAAGCCACCAATCCTAGAATTCTCGCTTCTACCGGAATCTCATCGCCTGAAAGTCCCGCAGGTTGACCAGAACCATCCCAGGCTTCGGTATGATGAGTCAAGATTGTGGCGATCGCCCGTAGTCTGCCCATTTTTCGCAACACCTGCACACCCGGAACCAAAGGACAACTCAACGGCATATCAGGCGATTCGACCTGCTGATAAATCGAAGTTCCAGCAGTCAACCGATTTTCAGCTTTGTCTAGCAGAGCGATCCGGTGCAGCAACCCTGCCAACCGCAACCGATGCAGTTGCCAAGACGGCAAATCTACCAACTGCCCCATTGCTTCCGCCAAACTTGCAACCTCAGCCGCCGCCATCGGATTGCTTAAGTCTGTTTGATCAATCAGTTGCGCCACCCGCAAAAATGCCTGTAGCTCGTTAGAAGTGAGGTTGTTATCAAGCGGCTCAAGGCGATGATTCAAATCTTGCTGATTCTCTTGCAGATAGTCTACGACGCGAGCTACAGTTCTGCCCAAATGATCAGCCGTGGGTTGATGGCACAATGCATTGTCTTGCTGAATCCGAGCGGCGATCGCTTCCCGGTGCGTGATTAATTGCTGACACAGTTCAGAATTATATTGACCGATATGGGCGATCGCCAATTCCACCGTTTCTAAAACCAGCCTTGGCTCAAACGTCCAAAACCCGTAGAACTTTCGTTCCAAGTCTTCTTGAGGAAAACCCGCAACTCCGTAATCTGCCTCAGTTAACTCCTGACACAACACCATTGCTGTATAATCAGGCGACAGAATGATCAGATGCCATTCCTGTGCCACCGGATCAGAGTCATCTAACGCCACCAACGCCACGTTTTCTTTTTGGCTGGTTGGATGTTCGGCAAAGCCTGCATCATCAGCTGCCATAATCACCACTTGGCTCGATCGCTCTGAAATACTGCGATAGCGATCGGCTTCTTGCAAATACCATTTTCCGCGCTGAAAAGCCGTAATCACCAGCGGCGAATAATCAGCTTCTAGAATGGCATCTTCGAGGGCGTGGCACAGTGCCACCAAAGTATTTTTGTAATAAACTCCAAAGTTCAAGGGACGCTTGTCCCCTTGTCCTAGCTCATGGGAAGCCTTGAGCTTCTGTAAAATTGAACCCTCTAACATCTTTGGTTTTGCTTTTAGTTTAACGGTGGTTTATAAAAACTGAAATTCTACCCCTCACTATATATTCAATAGCTTGAACGTGCAGGATGTAGATATTGATTCTGCTCAAAATTAGAACCAGAATTTAACGCTAAAAGAACAGATTTCACTTGCTCAGGCACTACCCGAACTTGCGCCTCTGTTACCATCAAATTGGTCACGGCTCTCAAAGATTCAACCCCGATCGCCAATACCCCCACGCCCTGTTCCATCAGCTTTTGAGCAACCGCCGCCGCAGATACTCCCGGCGTGTGAAACACCACAATATTAGTCTGTACCTCCTCTGGATTAATTTGAACTCCGGCAACTTGCTGCAATCCCTTTGCCAAAATTTGGGCATTAGCATGGTCTTCTTGTAAGCGCGATCGCTGATGCTGCACGCCATACAAAGCCCCTGCCGCAATAATTCCCGCCTGCCGCATTCCACCACCCAACATTTTGCGGAAACGTCGAGCGCGCTGCATTTGTGCCGCCGAACCCACTAGCGCCGAACCCACAGGTGCGCCCAACCCTTTAGAAAAACAAACGCTCACAGTATCGAACGGCTTAGCATACTCTGCTTCTGATATTCCAGTGGCAATACAGGCATTCCAAAAGCGAGCACCATCGAGATGCAGCTTCAGATCATGGACTTGGCAAAGGCTGGCGATCGCCTCAATTTCTGCCAGTGGAAAAACTCGTCCTCCGCTGCGATTATGAGTATTTTCTAAACAAACCAGTGTGGTTTTAGGAAAATGTGGATCGCTCGGACGCAGCACCTTCTGCAAATCCGTTGCCGTAAACACACCTTTATAACCTTGAATCAGCCGACACATGACACCAGACAATGCCGCCGGAGCGCCGCCCTCGTAATAATAGATGTGCGCCTCTGATTCCAAAATAATTTCGTCCCCTGGCTCAGTGTGCAGCCGCAGCGCTACCTGGTTCGTCATGGTGCCCGAAGGCATGTAGACCGCCGCTTCCTTACCCAAAAGCTCTGCCGTGTATTGTTCTAAGGCGTTCACTGTTGGATCATCGCCAAACACATCATCACCCACCTCAGCGATCGCCATTGCTTGACGCATTGCTGGAGTAGGTTTTGTAATCGTATCGCTGCGTAGATCAATCATTGAATCTGGCATGAAATCTGGCATTAGACTTTGACTAGCTCCTTTTTAGGTTCGACGGGTGCTGTCAACGCTTCCGCCAAATCAGCCCTGCCCAGCCGCGCCTCCAAAATATTCATCACCTCCCGCCCAAAATCATTCGGGTTCTGATTCCACGCCTGCAAGCAAACTTCACCAAAGAATGAACCCAGCGGCTCCGGATTCCACAGCACTTTCATAACGACCCAAGGCATGACGCTCATGGGGTTGTATCCCGGCTTCAAAATCTTATGCTTAAAGGCATACTCTTCTAAATGGGTGTGGGGCTGCAACCCAATGAAGAAGATGGCTGGCTCCACCTTGTCGGCTCCAAAGATCCGCTCTAGCTCCCGATGATAGGCAATGGTTTGACGAATCGTATCGAGCCGCTCATCAATCACATTAAAAGAATAATTGACTGAAACCACATCATTAAAGCCAGCCGCCTTCAAATCTCGACAGTTTTCCAGCACCGTCCGCAGGTTATAGCCCATCCGCATTTTGCGAACTAGCTCTTGAGAGCCGCTAGTAATGCCAATCTCAAAATAGTTCATTCCTGTTTTAACCATCAGGTCGCACAGTTCCGGGGTCAAATTATCCGCCCGAATATACGCCGCCCAATGGATGTCATCCATTCCTGCATCCAAAATCTTCTGCAACAGTTCGATCGCATCATCAATAAACCGCCGCGCCGGAATAAATTGAGCATCGGTAAACCAGAAGTTGCGCACACCGCGATCGTAAAGCTGACGCATTTCCTTCACCACTTCATCAGCAGGATTAATGCGTACCTGCTTTCCTTCCACTACTGTATAGATGCAATAACAGCAATTATGCGGACAGCCGCGCTTAGTTTGCACCCCCACATAAAAATCTTGCTCTTGCAGGTAGTACTGGAAATCCGACCAAATTGTAGAAATGTAGTCGTAATTACACGCAGATTTTTCTACGGGGGTAGGCTGCTCATGAATCAGGCGATCGCGAGGCGTAGATTTACCCACCACATAACACCGTTCCCCTGAAAAATCCTCTCCCCGCAGCAATTTTTCCAGCAGTGTCTCCCCTTCTCCCACCGAAAGGATTGCACCCTGGGGCAGCATCTTACCAATCTGCTCATAAAACACGCTCACCGCACCACCGCCCACAACTAACTGCGCTTGGGGGTTGTAACGCTGCGATCGCTTCAGCCCACGCTTAATCAGGCTCAAATTTTGCCAAAGCTCTGAGTAATAAGAGGTTGCCATCCGTATCCCCCCGATCGCCCCGCGCAGCTTGTGGAGCGGATTACGTGAATAATAAAGCTCAAACGCATTTTGTAATGGGTTGCCGCCTCGCCCTCCTACAGGTGCATAAATCTGAATATCGCGCCAGGAAAATACCAGTAGCGTCGGCTGAAATTCATCAATGCACTGATCCATGGCTGCCCCAAAGTCCAAGGGGGGAATGGTACCCAGATCAAAAATGCGCTGCTCTATCACTGGAAACAACTTATGAATATGATCTGCCAGATAAATTACCCCAATCGGAAAAATGGGGTTGCAGGGAAGGCGAACATAAAGAATGCGGTTATTCGTTGAGGTAGCAACCATCGGTCTAAAGCTCTGAGAGGTTTCTGAGACGTAGATTCATATAACTTTACGATACCACTGACGCCCTTGACCTGCATGGAACTTTCCTGGGATCTGCTTAGTAGACGCTCCTCCGTATCAAGCATCTTGAAAAAACACCGATAAAAGGTGGGTTGGTAGCTGTATTTACAGCTATGGGGATCGGGGAGTGTTAGGGTCTAGAGATATTCTAGTTTCTTCCTAATTCTTCCTCTAAGGAGACTCGAGCTATGGCTCAAATCATTGATCCGCTGCCCCCTGATGCTCAAGCTGCTCTCTGCTGCTACGTCAACGCGACCAGTAAGATTCAGATTGCTCGAATTACTAATATTCCCAACTGGTACTTTGAACGGGTGGTTTTTCCAGGACAACGGCTTGTCTTTGAGGCATTTCCCCAAGCCCTTCTAGAAATTCACAGCGGCATGATGAGTACTATTCTGGCAGATACTATTCCCTGCGATCGCCTTCATGTTGAGGTAGAGCTAGAAGGAGACTTACAGCTAGGCGAATCAGAAACTCCTCTCCTATCCGTAGCTGTCGAGTCATAACCGTTCTCAGATTGTATTTAACTTAAAAAATTCGTTTCAAATAATTTTGTTGCTTTCTTGACTCAGTGCCTTAAACCTGCCCTCTAGAACGAGGGACAAAATGAAATTTTTCCTAGTATCTTCCTTATACATCCCCCAATCAGGTGAATTGAGGGATTTTTTTTGGCTTTGTTAAAAAGTATTAGATATATATATACTCTCTCTTCTGGGTCATATCCTGCTTAAGCTTTTTGAACAGGTTAGTCCCTTAAAAAATACCGAATACTCTTCAAGAAACGTTAAAAGTTAGCAACATGTTGAATATTGTCTTAGTTAACCCACAGATCCCACCTAATACTGGTAGTATCGCTCGGACTTGTGCCGCTACTGGAACCCGGCTGCACTTGGTCGGGCCCTTAGGGTTTGAAATTAGCGATCGTCAACTTAAACGAGCAGGCTTAGACTATTGGCCCTACGTGGACTTACACTATCATCCTTCCTGGGAAGACTTTCAGAGCCATTACCAGCAGCAACAAGAGCACCAACCAGGACGTTGGATTGGATTCAGTACTTCAGGTAAATATAGCCATGTAGAGCTTCAGTTTCAACCTGATGATTGGCTCCTCTTTGGTTGTGAAACAAAAGGATTGCCTGGTGAAGTGTTGGCAGCTTGCGATCAAACTGTCCGTATTCCCATGACTCAAATTCATGTTCGCAGCCTTAATCTTTCGGTCAGCGTTGCCATTGGGCTCTTTGAAGCTCGTCGGCAGTTAGGTTACCTCTCGTAAAATATCAAACAAACTCTGTCTATAGATAGATGCCAGTTACAAAATTTTTTGCTCTGATATCTCAGTCACTTCTTTAGGTTTGTTTACGACTTAAAGCTCCCTATATCGATCCTTTTAGTACTTGATATCGATATATAAATCTGATTGTCGATTAATAGGAAACAGATTGAATCACTCTTCAGCGTCGTTAAAGCCGCTTGGATTCTTCACGTAAAAACTCAGATTTGCAGTCTTCTATACTACAAACCGCGATCGTTTTTCATAAGAAATTCATATACCCAGTATCCTTTCACCAACTTAAATTTTGGTTACCTGTCAGAGATGATCTGCCTCTATTTAGCTCATTCTTCAGATAATTTTTTCCTCTCCTTAAAAACAGTTCGTCATCCGTAAGATCAACCGTTTTCAACGAACTGATTAGCCTAATCAATTGAGGGTTTCAAACCAAAGTTAATATGAAAATATAATTCAAAAAATCTTAAACATCAAATTTTTTTCTCGGCCTATACCCGTTTCTAAGCAAGGCTTTCAAGGTTATTACAAACCTAATAAGGTTTCCTGAAACATGACCCTTTGCAATGTCTTTTTATAAAGAAATAGACTAGATGTAGGTATTACTTGGATGCCATTCAAATAGTAGTAGGGTAGACTGTGCCGTTGTAGACAAACTTACGATGCCAAATGAGAGAGTAGAACTGTCATTGCAGCACGAGTTTAATGTTTTAGCTTGTTCTACATAGTCAAGTGTTGAATTTTTTGGCAACTGGTGTAAGCTTGTCTAAGTCAAAAGACAGAGGTAATCTTACCTAGGTAATGCTTTTATCTCTATGACTCAGGTCTTACAATCAGTGTGACTTGAATCACGGAAGGCATTAGAACGAAGTACAGATTGCCAACACAGTTAAACGCTGCTCATTTAGGAGGTTTTTTCTTTGAAGCGAGCACATTTGCAGAGGGTCAAGCCTGTTGAATACTCTCCAAGTCAAGTTGAAGGTTCGGTAGAACAGCAAGAGCAAATGGTTAACGGCGTTAAGCGTAAAAAGCGCACTTCCGCAGCCATGATTGGATTAGCGCTCTCCATGGGTGCATCTAGCTTGCTCATTCCTCGTCAAAACGAAGGAGCGACGGCAGCCGAGCCAACCCCTACTGACACTGCAACACTTTCGCTAGTTCCCTCAGCATCTACTGCACCTGCAGCCACGATGACTGAGCACATAGTGGTTAAAGGTCAAACGCTTTGGCAATTGGCTCAGCGCTATCAAGTCAGCGTAGAAGCGATCGCAACTGCCAATTCTCTCAAAGCTAGCGACATCGTTAGAGTTGGGCAAGCTATCAAAATTCCAACCGCTGTTTCTGAAGTTGATGCGACTGAAGCACAACGATCTGTTGAGTTTTCTACCCTTCGCTCCCCTCAACGGGTTGCATCAGCAGACTTAAGTAGCCTTGCGGTCACCCCGACTCAACCTAGTGCCAAAGCTGAAACCTCTAAGGTTGAAGTTGCTCAAGTTCAACGTAACGTTAGCCTCGATCGGCTGAGACAGCAACAAGAGAAGCTGCGTCAGTCTTTAGCAGATCTCAAAACAAAGGATCAAGCTGCCAAAGCTGAAGGGATATCTTCTGGCGAAGCTGCTATATCAGAGACATCTACAATCGCCTCCAAGCCTTCATACACTAGAGACTATCAAAATCAACCTAGTGAAGCTGCTGATACTGTGACGCTTTCCAGTAGTGGCTCAAATCAACTAGCTGTCAGCAACTTATCTGCTCCTGATGGGCTACGTACTAATCAAGCTGTGACGGTTCCTCCCGAAGCAGGCCTGATTACACAGGTTCCTAGCCCTGCTTCGGCTGCTGCCCCGCTCGTTTCTGCTCCTGTTCAGGTTTCACAGCTTCGGGTTTCGCAGCCAACTGTGCGTCCCAACGTTCAACAGGTCGCAGCCAACCCCAAGCCTGAAATGGTTTCTTACCAAGTTAATCTTGGCGATACAGTTGCTCAGATCGCTAGCGCTCACAACATTTCCCCATCGACCTTAGTTCAAGCCAATCGCATTAGCGACCCAAATTTTATCTTCGTTGGGCAAATATTAAGAGTTCCGACTATTCAAGCCATGACCTCTGCCCCAGCGCCACGTGTTCGTCAGGCTGCACCTTCTCAGCAAGTTGCTACCCGTTTGAGTGTAGTGCCCAGCACGGTTACAGTGGCCAATCCCGCACCAGTTACTCAATCCAGCCCAAGTATTGGTGGTAGCCTAACCTCACCTTCACCATCAGGGCTTGATCCTCATGTTGAAACTCTTTTATCTGAAATCAAGGTTTTGAGAGAGCGGCATCGTACTGCTACTCCAGTTGCTACAGCCTCCAGCACTCCTATTCCTGAATCGGTGCAAGTTGCCGCGTCGAATTTACCGACACCTTCAGTTAGCACGCAGTTTAATCCAGGTGGACTCAATCCTGTTCAGGCTGCTCAACCTTCAAGGCGCACTGCCCGATCGCAGGTCATTCCCATTCAAGTTCCGGCGGCTGAAAGACCCCAAACATCTACATCAGCCCCACAGCCTCAGCAAGTTGCGGCTGCCCCAGCAGGAGCCGAGAGCTATGCTCCCCTGCTCCAGCCCGTCACCGGGAGGATGGTATCTCCTGACCTGCCGCCTCTTCAGGGCGAAGAGAGTTTCCTACCTGAAGGTGCACCCTCTTTTAATGGCTACCTCTGGCCTGCAAAAGGTCTGCTGACTTCTGGCTACGGCTGGCGCTGGGGCAGAATGCACGCTGGCATTGACATTGCTGCAGATGTGGGTACACCCATCTTTGCCGCTGCTGACGGAGTGATTGAGTACTCTGAGTGGAACTCAGGAGGCTACGGCAACTTAGTAGAAATTCGTCATCCAGATGGCAGTTTAACCCGCTATGCACACTTGAATAAAAGCCTTGTACGAGCAGGGCAGAAAGTGAAGCAAGGTGAGCAGATTGCAGAGATGGGTAGCACGGGGTATAGTACCGGGCCTCACTTACACTTTGAGGTGCGTACAGCAACGGATGGCGGGTCGGTTGATCCGATCGCTTATTTGCCGCAGAAGTAGAAAAGTTTTAGCTGGCATTGAATTAATTTTTGGTTCAATGCCAGCTAACCTAGAAGGCTGAAGTGTGGCGATCGCTACACCAATGTGATACCTTAATTAAGGTTGATTTCATCAGCGATAGTGTATTCGGCTCAGTAGCTCAGTTGGTTAGAGCAGGGGACTCATAAGCCCAAGGTCGCAGGTTCAAATCCCGCCTGAGCCATCAAAGCGTTGATCATTGATGTCTTGAAGGTTTTTTAGAAATCTTTGAGTTAAGGTTAGATTGCTGCGTGCATCTGCTATTGCTTTTTGGCATAATTTCTAGGTATTTGACCAGTTGCTTCTGCTCAAACCTGTGGTTAGAGGATTAGGCGTGACTGCCCTTAATTTGGCTCATTGTCACCCGAAGAAACCCGCTTATCATTGACCGAAATAATTTGATCGAGTCGAATAACGGTGTCATCTTCTAGCTTCACATAGTCGGCATGATTGGCAGCATAAATATCTGCAATTCGCCCTTCAACCTCGCTAGTGGTATTTGCCTCAGTATGATAAACAATCCGGCAGGTTTGGCGCAGCGTTGCGATCGCCTCCAGTTCATCTTGAAAATCGCAGCTGACGGGGGTGTAGGAGTCCATGGCAATTCCTGTGTTGTGAGTGTTTCTGGAAGACCGCTTTATAAGCGGTTTTCTTGCCCATTAAGATAGAAGATTCAACTGCATAAAGTCATCAGCCTTTGGAGCCTTTTTTCCAGACTGTCGAGGCTTGTGAGATTTAATATTGACATGGGCTACAAACCAGGTGCGCAAAGCATAGGATTGCTCAAGATCCAAATTATCTAAATTGAGCGGCGGTGGAAAAAGCTGAAGGTTTTGAGCCTTCGCCCAACCTACTTCGCTGCCGAACCTTTCTGCACCAAAAGGCATAAATGAACTCGGTAAATGAGCAAGATAGGGAACGACATTTTGTTGATGCAAAAATAACTGACGCTGTTGTTCTAATTGTTTAACTCGCTGCTGACGCGCCTGTTTGTAATTAAGGATGGGAGATGGATAATCCTTTAAAAGTAAAGAGGGAGGAAGTCCCAGATCTTCGGGGCTTAGGTGGGCTAATTCTGGAACCCAGCGCTTGATAAATAGACCTTCTGGATCACAGCGATCGACTGCTGTTTGTTCTGGGTTGTAAATTCTAGTCCAAGTTTTATCGACACAATGGGTCACGCCAGACTGCATTGCCCACTGATAATGATCAATTGGACAATCGCCATCCAACAGATGTCTCATAAAATGTAGCGCTCCGTACCGCCAATCCATTCTCAGAAGGTTGCTCAAGAAGCTGGAGTACATTGCCCGCACGCGAAAGTTAAGCTGCTGCCAGCCGCCTGTTGCCTGTAAACATCGAGCTGCTGCATCAATAATGGGAAAACCCGTTTGCCCCTGCTGCCAAGCTTGATAAAGAGTTTCGTCAAACTCCCATCCCTCTTGATCAAAAATACTGTAGAGCGATCGCACTTCTAACTGAGGCAAATAGCGAAACCGCTGAGCGAATCCACTCCCCCATCGCAGCCTCGAAATTAACTGCTGCCGACTCCGTTCTGCCTTGGCGCTCGTTAACGGGTGCTGCTCTGCTGTCTGAAAACATTCCCGAATTGAAATTGCCCCAAACTTAAGATAAGGACTCAGCCCAGTAGTTGCCTCTGCCCCCGGATACGAAAGCTGCCAATAATAGCGATCGACCTTTTCTGCAAAAAATTCATTCAGCAAACATCGCGCGGCTTGAGTGCCCCCAGTCGGTATCACCTTTGTATCAGCCACAAGTCCTAACTTTGCTAGGTCGGGCAAGGGTTCGCTGCTTACCTCTGAAGGAACAGAAATTTGGCTGGGGGTGGGAACTAGCTCTGCTCGCATATCTTTGTACCAAAGATCACGATATGCAGGATAAGGAAGTAAATCTGGCGTACTGGCGATCGCTTCAAACCACCGAATCTTCATTCCCTGTTCCAGTAACGCTTGATTCAAGCGAGCATCGCGCACCCGTCCATAAATCCGTTCATAGTCTATGTACGCATAGATGCCATCGGCTTGAGTTTCACGAATTAATTGGGGCAAAATTTCTACCGGATCACCGTAACGTAAAATCAAGCGTCCACCTTGCTGCCGTAAATCTTGGTCAACATGATGGAGGCAACTCAACATAAAAGCCACCCGAGCCGGAGCCGTTTCGGGGTGGTGCAGAAGAGCGCGATCGAACACAAACACTGGAACTACAGATCCCCTTAACGCGGCTCGATACAGAGGCGCATGATCAGACACTCGTAAATCTCGCCGGAACCAAACGATCGTACGACTCATGAAAAGATGCCTAAGTCAGCCTTCATGACATAGTGTAACAAGCTCTGCTTGACTGATATTGATCTAAAGGCACACGCTCAAAGGCGCAACAGATCACAAACTGTTCTGGAAATAATCGAAAAGTTTGCAGGCAAGATTCTAATGTAATATCGGTTTTATTGAGCAACCCTACAAGCAACCCGTTATGCCGCCCGTGCAAACTGTGCTTGCAACTGCATGTCTGCTAACTGCTTTGCCCGGTTCATCAGAGCATCTACAGGCATATTTCCAAACTCAGTGAGTTCAGTCGATTGGACTTTTCGCCGCTCTGTGGTTGCCATAACGCCAATTCCTAGGAGTGCACCCAAAATAGCTCCAATTCCCAGGTTCCTTTGCAGATTTGGAACCGTAGCAACAGGCTGCCCCGAGCGATCGCGCATGATATCAGGCGGCGCTGTCACTTTAAGCTCAATCTCTGGCTGCGCTTGCTTTTGCAATGCCTTCAAGTTGTTAAAATGCCGCTGTAATGCATCAGTTTCCAAATCTAGCTTTTGTCGGAGTTGATCATACTGACCCAGTAACCGAATCATCTGCGATCGCTGCTGCTCTAAATCTTGTTTTGCCAGCGTTAAGGTTGACTGCCGTGCCTGCATGATTTGGATAGAGTTCAGCGTTAGAATTGACTGCTGCAAAAGCTGTAAACTGACTGCATTTTGAAAAATAGGATTTCGGGTATTCGCTCCTGGGTTAGCCAAATACTGCGGTAACAGAGACTGGCTCTGCTGCAAAAGCTGATTCGTTACCCGCTGATGCTGAGCCTGGAGAGCTTGAATATCATTGCGATCGCCGCCGCCTAAGTTAGCAAACTGCTTGCCTAATTGTTGCTCTAGAGCTTGAAATTGAGTCAGCAACATGCGGTAGCGCGAGTCTTGGCTCAACAGTTGATTAGGAATTTCTACCGATGGCTGACCACCTGCCGCTTGACCCGCTGCTGTTTGAGGTGCCTCAACTGGTTTCAAAGCAAGCCGTTGGGAAAACTGAGTATAAATCTGCTGGGCTTCCGCTAACTTGCCTTGAAGTTGAAGTTCTTGTTTCGCTACATCGGCAGTACGAGTTTCTAACAGCTTTAACTGGACTTGTAAATTATCAACTCCATACTGCTGATGAAGCTGCTCAATCTCAGTTCTAAGGTTTTGAAGTCGAGCTTGTGATTGAGGAATCTGGTCTTCCACAGACTTCACACCTCTACAGGTGCTGCCCTGGCACTCCTGTCCATAGCTGATGTAAGACTGAGTTAATTGAGAGAGTACTGCCTGTACCCGTTGTGGATCAGCATCTCGATAGCGAACCAAAATTCGTCCACCCTCTGTGGTTAGAGCCAGGTTCTTTACTAAAGATTGGTAGCTAAGCTGCGGAAGTTGAAGTTGCTGAATCACCGGATCAATCAAGCGCGGACTAGTCAGGACATCAGTTGAAATGTCCGCAGTTGAAATATCCACCATAAGGCTAGGCGGAGAGATATTGGACTGGGCTTGCTGAACGGAATCATTGTATCGGTCAGTCGGTGCTATGGTCTGGGCTGCAAGCTCAACGGAGCCTTCGTAAACAGGAGCTTGACTTAGAACCTGGGTTAAAGCTCCTGCTGTAGCTGCGATCGCCAAGCCCACAGCTATAGCAGCCCGTTGCGGCGAAGAATCTGAGGCTGAATAAGCCGGTAGAGAAAGCGGCTGGGGTAAAGAAGGAGGTTGGGGCAACACCACAAGCTGAGGTTTAGGAATGCCAGAAGAATGAAGTGAGAGGGTAGAACTAGGAACACTGAAAGCTGTTCTCTTTCTCGACACAGGAGCCGCAGGAGAAAATGGCGACGTAACACTGTTGCCATCCGGTGAGGCATTCCTGTCATTTTGACAATATGGTAAAGCGAATAGCCTTGCTTCCATGGTTGCAATATCCTCCATTTAACCGGGTACAGCTTGGGTCGAATCAACCCGTACCTCACCCATGCACAACTAACAGCCGCTCATCAGGATGTTTTGAAGCAGTCTATATCTCAGCTTTACAATCCGGCAGCTGAGTATCAATTTTCAATAAAGCTTGTTCCAATTTAACTGAAAGACTCAGTAGATTTCAGTAGGTCTGGACTATTGGGGCACACTCAGCACAACTGTAAAAACCCTTACTGAGCTAAACATTTTTGCCGACTTTTATCAAGATGTCTATAAAAACTTTAAGGTTTAAATGTATTTACTGACTCGCTCAACAATTTATCCGGATTCAACATTGCCCCAACCGCAAAGGGAAGTGGTCAATGATTCTTGATACCTAAATTGAGCCAAAACTGGAAAATACGTGGATTTATAGCTCTTAGAAACTTTTTAGGACAGGGAAAATTCAAGGTTAGGCATTTGAGTAAATTTACTGGTTAGCTTGTATTAGGTTATTGACGACCACTTAGCACTCACGACTGCACTCGTGACCTCAGCCCATTCAATTCAACCGTACATTTCTATTACATGTCAACGCTAACCATATTATGCTCTAGCCTCACTCACAGCTAAAACCAGACAGGCTCTTGCAGCATTCAACCTTAAACAGGGGAAACCAATGACACCGTTAAAAACCAATTTGCCTGCACTCCACAACGTCGTTGCTGCCACGCAAGGTCAGATTTCTTCTAATCTTGCCGGAGAAGCAGTCATCCTCGATTTAACGTCAGGCATCTACTACGGCTTAAATGAGGTCGGAGCAAAAATTTGGCATCTTATTCAACAACCCTGCACGATTCAAGCAATTCAGCATAGTTTACTTCAAGAGTACGATGTTGAGTCCGAAATTTGTACTCAAGATCTTCTCCAACTTCTGCAAGAATTACAAGCCGCTGGATTGGTCAACATTAGCCATGAAACATCTGCATAGGCTCAAGAGTTTAGCTCAAATGTCGGGAAGCGATCGCCTTCACCTGCTCAACGCCTTTTTGCTGCTCTCATTAATTAGGCTAAGTTTATGGCTACTGCCCTTTCGGCTAGTGTTAAAGCTAGTTCAAAGGTTAAGCAATCCCTTGCAGATATCTCAAAAAGGCGGCTCACCAGTCTCACCTGACTACCCAATCAGCCACATTGTTTGGCGGGTGAATGTTAGCAGCCAGTACATGCCAGGAGGCGCAAAATGTCTTGCCCGTGCCCTAACAACCCAAGTGTTATTGCACCGACAAGGATATCTCCCGGATCTGCGCATTGGAGTCGCGAAAGCAGCAGCAGGGCAGTTAGAAGCCCATGCCTGGGTTGAGTATCAAGGTCGCGTCGTCATCGGTCAGTTAAAGGATCTCGCACGATATCTACCACTACCGTCTCTCGAAGGAGTCAAGTTATGAGTGGTATTTTGGGAATTTACAATCTTGATAATCAATCGGTAAAGCGTCAAGATTTAACACGAATGGCTGATATTTTAACCCATCGAGGTAGAGATGGGTCTGGAATTTGGCAGGAAGGGGCGATCGGGTTGGGGCATCGAATGCTATGGACAACACCAGAGTCGTTATTAGAACAATTGCCGCTTCAGAGTGACGGCTTAGTGCTGACCGCAGATGCACGAATTGATAATCGGGAGGAGTTAATTCAGTCACTAGAATTGAGAAACTTGCCTGTCGAAAAAATTACCGATAGCGATTTAATTCTTTCTGCATATCGACAATGGGGCGAAGATTGTGCGAAGTATTTGTTAGGAGATTTTGCATTCGCCATCTGGGATCAGAAAAATCAGCAATTGTTCTGCGCCCGTGACCATTTTGGAGTCAAGCCGTTTTACTACTACGCATCTAGCCAAACCTGGGTATTTGCATCTGAAATCAAGGCTCTGTTTGAAGTTGCAATAGTTCCTCAACATTTGAATGAAGAACGTGTTGCAGACTATCTTCTCACTCAATTCGACGATAAAGAAATTACATTTTATCAGGAAGTTTTGCGGCTTCCGCCTGCCCATTGTCTAACCGTTCGTTCAACGGGTGGTCAAGTCAATGCCTACTGGGCGCTCGACCCCGAACAGACCTTACAATTCGAGACTCCTGAGCAATATGCTCAAGAACTTCAAAGGATCTTTGCAGAAGCAGTTCGCTGTAGATTAAGAAGTGCTTTGCCAGTAGGGGCTATGTTGAGTGGAGGCTTAGATTCCTCTTCGATCGCTTGTATGGCAGGTCGTTTAATTGAGTCCGATCGCCATCTTTCTACGTTCTCAGCCATCTTTGATGATGTGCCTGAATGTGATGAACGCGCCTATATTAACCCTGTCCTTGAGCAAGGAAAATTTGATCCTCATTATGTGTACGGAGATCAGGTTAGTCCGCTGGTAGATATCGAACAAGTGCTTTGGCACCAAGATCAACCCCTTTTTGCCTACAACTTGTTTTTAAATTGGAGCCTCTACCGCGTTGCACAAGCTCACCATACTAGGGTTATCTTAGACGGATTTGATGGCGACAGCACCGTTTCCCATGGCACTAGCTATTTATTAGAACTTGCCCAAAGCTGTCTCTGGCTAAGGCTTTATCGAGAAATTCGAGGCCTGAACCAAAACTTTGATCAACAGTTTCGAGGAACATTTAAAACTTTGTTTTGGCGCTATGGCGTTCAACCCGTCATTGCAAAAATATTGCCCCTTCGGTTTCTGAAACGGGTTGGGAGGGCGATCGATCGCAAAATAAGTTCCTCCAAATTATCCAATACCTTATCCTGGACTCACGCAATCCATCCTAATTTTATTCAGCGCCTAAATCTAGAAGCCCGACGCAAAAATAAACCTATCCCGTTCCCCCAAAAATTATCACCCGCCAAAGCCGCACACTATTACAGCTTAGTTCGAGGTGTCATGCCTTACACCCTAGAAGTGCTAGATCATGCGGCAGCAGCATTTTCAATTGAACTTCGATTTCCTTTTTGGGATAAACGACTGGTTGAGTTTTGTCTGGCAATTCCACCTGAGCAAAAAATGGAACAAGGCTGGACAAGAATGATCATGCGTCGAGCCATGGCAGGAATTCTGCCTGATGCCGTGCAGTGGCGACGCGGTAAGGCAAACTTGGGTTCAAGCTTTACGTATGGTCTATTAACCTACGAAAGAGAACGACTAACAGAACTCTTTTTGAATACTTCTCAGGACAGTTCTACCTATCTCAATCAAACAAACTTACAACACTCCTGTGAACGTTTTATAAACAGTAATTCTCAGGAAAATGATATATCTAGCCTCTGGCAGGCATTGAGTTTATCTCTGTGGATGAAGGAAAAAGGATTTGGATGTAACGTTGCAGACGTAACGGAGGCGTGACAAGAACCGACTTAGATCATACATCTAGAACTCAAATGGCTATTCTGTCGGTTGAGAATTCAAAAACAACCGACAGCCCAGCTATTTTGGAATTACTTTTTATCGAAGATAGTTCCCAATGGCTGTATTGATGAACCCGACCAGGTTCTGTTAAGTCAACCTAAATTTAAGGAGAAAGTCATGTCTTCTAATCGTCTCTATGTCAAGCCTGAACTAACTGTTCATGGCAATGTTGAAACCATCACCCAACAGGGTGGCTTTAGCAACACAGATGTTCCTGCTGGTACTCCCGTAGGCCCCGCTGGTGTTGTAACAGTTGCTTCTTAGTAAGCGCTAACCTGTCGAGGCTTAAGCTTAGGCGAACAGCCTCGACAGACTTCTTTAGGTTCTTAAAATCTTCAGTTCTATGAAAATTAATCTACCCGATCGCGTCTTGGCTACAACATCCACCTCTAAAACAGCACCCGCTCAACCGTCGTTTTTTTATACGGCGTATGGCATTAATATTTGTTCTGATATTCTGTTGCCAGAATTAGTTGTGAGCGCTAACCCTCAGGTAGATGCGATCGTTCAGTTTGGGGTACTGTCTAGCCCACTCGATCATTCAAGTGCCCATAGTTTTCAAATGACTCCCGATGGCATGTATTTATTCTGGCAGGAGATCGGCACATTTTTAATTCGTAATGGTAAAGAAATTATCATCGATCCGCTCCCAGAAGCCGATGAAAGTCGGTTACGGTTGTTTATTTTAGGAGCAGCCATGGGTGTGCTGCTGCATCAACGGGGGCATTTTATTTTACATGCCAGCGCTGTTGCTATTCATGGAGCAGCGGTTGTATTTACAGGCGACAAAGGCTGGGGCAAATCTACGATCGCCGCTGCTCTTTGTCAGCGCGGGCATCGGCTTCTAGCAGATGATGTTGTAGCACTTACCGCCAGTGATTCAGAGCAGCAGGTTATCCCAGCCTTCCCTCAACTCAAACTATGGCTAGATGCTGTGACTTTTCTTGGAAATCATCCTGATGACTTTCCGCCCCTCGTTCCTCATTTAGATAAACGAGATTGTCGGCTGACTGAAGAATTCATTAATACCGTCGTTCCACTTCAGCACATTTTTGTACTCGGTCGGGGAGACAAAGTTGAAATTCAGCGAATGCCACCCCAAGAAGTTTTACTTTACTTAATGCGGAATTCTTACATTACTCGCTTTGGTGAAGAATTGCTAAAGAGCGATCGCGCTACTCATTTTTTGAAACTAACTCAACTCTCTCAACAAGTTGCTATTTGGCGGTTATTACGCCCTAACAATTTATCTCAACTCACAGAGACAGCCGAGTTCATAGAGGCACACATTGCGTTTAATTGCTAGATATTTTGTGCAATGTAATGAACGGTAAGAGATCATGATCAGGAGTGTTCTACAATGTTTGTCAATAATATTAAACGTTATGCTGCTCAGATCTCTTACTTTCCTAGAACATTTCGTCTAATCTGGTCTGCATCAAAGCATTGGACTATTATTTGGAGTGTCCTGCTCGTTATTCAAGGTATTTTACCCGCCGTTACTGTTTATTTGACTCGCACCTTGGTCAACCAATTGCTAGTAGCGGTGGGTTCAGGGGTTTCTTGGGAAAGCGTACAAGTGATTTTGCTTCCGGCAACACTCATGGCGATCGTCATCCTGATGACGGAAGTGCTGCAAGGCGTTAGCGAATGGGTGCGAACTGCTCAATCTGATCTCGTGCAAGATTATATTAGCGGACTGGTTCATCAGCAGTCGGTTCGCATTGACTACGGTTGCTACGAATCTTCTGACTACAATGATCGCCTTGAGCAAGCCCGTGAAGGAGCCACGACACGACCGCTTGCATTGTTGGAAAACGCAGGCAGTCTGGTTCAAAATATCATTACCCTGCTGGCAATGGCAGCGATTTTGCTCCCCTATGGTCAATGGTTGCCCATCCTTCTGTTTATTAGCGCCCTCCCTGCTTTTTATGTCGCCCTCCGGCTCAATATCCGACAGTACCAATGGTCGCAGCGGACAACGATCGATCGCCGCCGGTTGCACTACTACGATTCTCTACTAACAAATAGTTGGGTAGCCGCCGAACTGCGCCTCTTCAATTTTGGCTCTTTTTTTCAAACTGCCTATCAGCGTCTACGGCAACGGCTGCGTCGTGAAACCATGACCCTTCTACGCGACCAAACCCTAAGCCGCTTGATGGCAGGGGCGATCGCTTTGGTGATCGCGGCTGGAACCATGACCTGGATGGGTCGCCAAGTCCTGC
This sequence comes from Timaviella obliquedivisa GSE-PSE-MK23-08B, assembly GCA_019358855.1. Lineage (NCBI taxonomy): Bacteria > Bacillati > Cyanobacteriota > Cyanophyceae > Oculatellales > Oculatellaceae > Timaviella > Timaviella obliquedivisa. Next base: position 103,378 of record JAHHII010000006.1, read on the forward strand.
TCGGTCTAGTCACGCTAGGTGATTTAGCACTTTTTTATCAGGCCTTTAACAAAGGGCAACTCATCATTAAATCGTTGCTAGGCAACCTGGGGCAAATCTACAAAAATAGCTTATTTATTAGTAATTTGTTTGAGTTTTTAGAACTTAGCCCTGAAATTACCGATCCGCCTCAGCCTCTCGCCGTTCCTTCCCCACTTAAAAAAAGCGTCACCTTTCGCCAAGTAACCTTTCAATATCCTGGCAGCCAAGACGCAACCCTGGAAGATTTTAATCTCACCATTCCATCTGGCAAGATTGTTGCCATTGTCGGCGACAACGGTGCAGGTAAAAGTACGCTCATTAAACTTCTCTGTCGTTTTTATGATCCTCAAGCTGGTGGCATTGAACTGGATGGGATTGACCTACGTTCATTTTCAGTCGCAGACCTGCGCAGTATGATCACAGTTCTGTTTCAAAATCCCATCCCCTACTACGTCACTGCCGCCGAAAGCTTAGCCCTGGGAGATTTATCCACAACGCCCAGCCCTGCTGAAATAGAACGAGCCGCCAAAGATGCAGGCATTCATGACAAAATTACGCGTTTACCTCAAGGCTATGGTTCCTTACTCGGAAAATGGTTCCCAGGGGGCAGCGATCTGAGCGGCGGTGAATGGCAACGCCTTGCCTTGGCACGAGCCTTTTTACGGCGGGCGCAGTTAATTATTTTAGATGAACCGACTAGCGCCATGGATCCTTGGGCTGAGTTTGATTGGTTAGAGCGGTTTCGGACTTTAGCCAATGGACGCACCGCGATCGTCATTACTCATCGCTTTACGTTAGCCATGCGGGCTGATGTAATTCATGTGATGCGTGCCGGAAAAATTGTGGAATCAGGAAACCATGATGAACTGCTTGCCCAAGACGGACTGTATGCCCAGTCTTGGAAAACTCAAATGCAAACTTCTTCGGTTGCACCCCAGCAGCCTATTGCAAAATTCACCTAACGCTGAACATTCACCCGATTATGAAAACCCTATCTCCCTCTCTTCGTCAGCCAAAAGCCAGTATTCGTCCCGAAAACGAACTCATGTTTTGCTGTGCGCGTGTTCAAGTTGAGCCGCAAACCTCTCAACGAATTCAAGCCCTTATTCAACAAAATCTCGACTGGCAAGCAGTGATTCAACTGGCTTATCGACATGGTGTCATGCCACTGCTGTATAAAAATCTCCATGCCATCTCCCCTCAAGCAATGCCTGGGGCAGATTTTGAACAATTACGCCATTTATTTAAAGCCAACACGCAACGCAGTTTACTGTTGGCGGGAGAACTCGTCAAAATTTTAACTCTGTTCAATCAGCATCAGATTGCAGCTGTGCCATACAAAGGGCCCGTTTTAGCCAATGCGGTATACGGGGGTGTAGCGTTTCGGCAATATTTTGACTTAGATATTGTAGTGCAGCAGCAAGACGTATTACCCGCTAAGTTACTGCTTATTGAACAGGGATATATCCCCAAAGATAAGATGAATGAACTAGAAGAAGAAGCGTTTTTACAATCACGAGATGAACATAACTACACCTTAATTCATACCGATAAAAGAATAGCAGTAGAACTTCACTGGCGAATTACACCGCGATCGACTTCAGTCATTGAACCTAAGCACTTTTGGGAACGGCTAGAACCTGATCTGTTTGCAGGCACTCAAATTGCCAATTTATCTCTTGAAGAATGGCTGCCTATTCTTTGTGTTCACGGTTCTCGCCATCGCTGGGAACGCTTAACTTGGCTATGCGATATTGCTGAAATTATGCGACTTCGCCCCGAGCTAGATTGGGATGCAGTCATAGCCCGATCGCAAATTCTGGTGTGTCAACGGATGTTATTTTTGGGTGTGCTGCTGGCTCACCGTTTGCTTGATGCGCCTCTACCGATCGCCATTTTACAAAGAATGCAGACCCATTCAGAAGTAGTGACACTGGTGAATAGCACCTACCAGCAGCTTTTATCCGAAACCAAAGTATCAGATCAATTTTTAGGCAAAACGATTTACCAAATCCGGGTCAGCGATCGCTTTCAGGAAAGGGCGATCTACCTGCAATCTTTTTTACAATGGCTGATTAATCCTGATAAAAGAGTTGTGCATCATTAAGAGCTTTGAATCGGTTGGCGGTGAAGGCAGCGATCGCACGAGCCTTCTGGATTAATGGCGCATCGCAGCAGTTCCGATCGGGCATTGTACAAACAGGTCACATCACCAATAACCCAATAGCCATTCACTAAGCTCATGTCTGCTGGAGCATCAAACTTTTGAACGTAGAGAGCAACTTTACTCATTTGGTAACGCCCTGCCTTGAGATGATAATGATGCCGCCGCTCTAAAACCAGGTACGTTTGACCCTCAAATTCTAAATAGCCTCCGGGCTGAAGGTTTCCCTGTAACGATAGGTGACCCAGAACCGAATGGGAATGGCTGAAAATAATTTCTGCGGATAGAGAACTTAGCTCCATAAGCGGATTAAGTATTCAACATTTTGAGAAAACCGAATCACGATATAAATAAAATCTAGTTCCCCTGCCCCTTTAGGGAAGGGGTTAGGGGTTAGGTTTCGCCAACGCAGATAGAGACCTCTCCCCAAACCCCTCTCCTAAAGGAAAGGGGTTTTGAGCAAGGTAGCTGTTAGGAGGCGGCGGCTGCCTGACGCTCTTTCGCTTCCTTAATCACCTCTTCAGCAATGTTGCTAGGACAAGGTGAATAGTGCGAGAACGACATTGAGAACTGTCCACGCCCAGAAGTCATGGTGCGCAAATCGCCAATGTAGCCAAACATTTCACTGAGCGGCACATCAGCTTTAATGCGCGCACCCGTTTGTCCAGTCTCTTGAGATTTCATCATGCCTCGGCGGCGGTTAAGGTCACCAATTACGTCGCCCATGTAGTCATCAGGGGTAAAAACATCGACGTTCATAATCGGTTCTAGAAGCTGCGGCCCAGCTTTAGGCATGGTTTGACGGTAAGCAGCTTTAGCAGCAATTTCAAAAGCGATCGCCGATGAGTCAACCGGGTGAAAGCCACCTTCTGTCAGCGTGAACTTCAAGTCCATGCAAGGAAATCCTGCCAACACGCCCTTATCAATACAACTCTCGAAGCCTTTTTGCACCGCCGGCCAGTATTCTCTAGGAACGCTGCCCCCCGTCACTTTCGACTCAAACAAGAAGCCTGTCCCCGGTTCACCCGGTTCCAAAATGTAGTTGATTTTAGCGTACTGACCGGAACCACCCGACTGCTTTTTGTGGACATAGCCATCTTCGAGGCGCTTCGTAATCGACTCGCGGTAAGCAACCTGCGGTTCGCCCACTTCCACCTCAACGCCGTGGGTGCGCTTGAGAATATCCACCTTAATATCCAGGTGCAACTCGCCCATGCCTTTCAGAATGGTTTCGCCGCTCTCCTCATCCGTCATCATGTGGAACGAGGGATCTTCCTGCACCATTTTGGTCAGCGCTGCGCCCATCTTTTCTTCGCCGCCTTTCACCTTCGGCTTCACCGAAATTGAAATCACGGGTTCTGGGAAAACCATGGGTTCTAGCGTTGCCGGATTTTTGGGATCACAAATGGTATGCCCGGTGCGAACGTTTTTCATACCCACGATCGCCACAATATCGCCCGCCTGTGCCGACTCAATTTCTTCGCGAGAGTTGGCGTGCATTTCTACCAAACGGCTGATTCGCTCGGTTTTGCCTGTAGCAGTGTTCAGCACCGTATCGCCTTTAGAAAGCGTGCCAGAGTAAAGGCGAGTAAAGGTCAATGCGCCAAAGCGATCGTCCATAATCTTAAATGCCAATGCCCGCAGCGGCTTCTCAGGATCAACAATGGCAAACGCCCCAGTTTCATTTCCTTCCAAATCCACCTCAGGCTGAGGGAGAACTTCCATAGGGTTAGGCAAATAATCCACAACGGCATCCAGCACCAACTGCACGCCCTTGTTTTTGAACGACGAACCGCAATAGGTCGGGAAAAACTTCAGGTCGCGAGTGCCCTTCCGAATACACCGCTTGATATCTTCCAGGCTAGGCTCTTCGCCTTCCAAATACTGTTCCATGACAGCATCATCTTGCTCAACCGCCATCTCGATCAGTTGTTCGCGGTAAGTTTCGACTATTTCAGCCATGTCAGCCGGAACATCGGTAATGGTGTATCCTAACGGATCGCCCGAATCATCCCAAATCCAGGCTTTCCGAGTCAGCAAATCGACCATGCCACTGAACTTTTCTTCAATGCCGATCGGCAATACCATGACCAACGGCTTCGCGGCTAGGATTTGATCAACCTGCTTGACGACGCGGTAAAAGTCAGCACCCGTGCGATCGAGCTTATTGATGTAAATCAAGCGCGCCACTTTAGAATCGTTGGCATAGCGCCAGTTCGTTTCAGACTGAGGCTCAACGCCGCCAGAGCCACAGAAAACCCCAACCCCACCATCCAGTACCTTCAGGGAGCGGTAAACTTCAATGGTGAAATCGACGTGACCGGGAGTATCAATAATGTTCAGTTGATGCTCGTTCCAAAAGCAGGTGGTGGCAGCCGACTGAATGGTGATGCCGCGCTCTTGCTCTTGCGCCATGAAGTCTGTTGTTGCTGCGCCCTCGTGAACCTCACCGATTTTGTGGATTTTTCCGGTTAGCTTCAAGATTCTTTCAGTGGTGGTGGTTTTGCCAGCATCAACGTGAGCGAAGATGCCGATATTTCGATAGCGAGTAAGATCTTTCATAATTGCTCTGTTAGATTAAATGCAACAAACTGTTGGCGACCACCTGCAAGTGTCACGTAGAGGAAATCTGCTCTCAAAGCTAGTCCAGACTAGATTTTAATTCCTCAGAACTAAAATTTTTGCTTTTAGCTTGGGCAGCATGACTACATTACTAATTGTAAAGTGTGGCAGGTATAAAGGTTAAAGTAGTCTAGAAGATTGGGTATCTTGGTCAGCCAAAATATTTTTTGACCGTCTAAAAACACGCATAAATCACTCCAAACTGTCCACGCTAAGCTGCCCACCCCTATCGTCATGATCCAAAGTGCCTAACTGATTCTAGCGAGAGAACGGCAAATGGTGTTAAGAGGATATTTGAAAAGTATGAGAATGCCATGCTGAACGTAGATAGAAATCAACTGACTGGCAAGCAACGTCAAGTTGTGCAGCTTTTACAACAGCAGTTGCAAATTCCTAGCTTGCAAGGCTTTTGTCAGCAGCACGACTTGGACTTTAATTTTGTTAAAGGTTTTTTGTTAGGTGGAACGCTAGATCGGTGGGTGCAAGTTCAAGCTTTACCCAACGAAACTTGGGTGCTAACTCCTAAGGGAGAAAGCGGCGAGGTGATGGGGTTTCCTTTAGCCGAAAAACTCTTGCAAGGGTGCAATCGACTGGAGCTACTCCAAACCCAACTAGGATATGCTTTTAGACTTCATTACGGGGCGCTGCGGAAAGAAAATGCCGTAGATATGGGAATGCACGCTGGCAGCAAGGTCGTTGAGATTCTCGATCGCACGGTTTTAGAAAACTTTCAGCAGCGACAGGCAGCCTTGCAAAATTTAACCCATGCCAACTCTAGCGATCGCCACTGGTTAGCCGAACAAGGTTTGATCACGCAGTCAGAAGAACTGGATTACGCGCTGGCGATCGCCCCCACCCTACAAGATTTAGTCATTAAGCCCCTCGTCACGAACCTCACCACAGACCTGTTAATTTCAGGCAAATGGCAAGACGTAGAACTCAAGCCCTACAACATCCACGACGATGTTCCTGACATTGCCTATGGTCGAGCTACGCTGCTGACTCAGTGCATCCAGCGAATTCGCAATATTTTTCTCGGCATGGGTTTTGATGAAATGTCAGGATGCATTGTCGAGTCGGCGTTCTGGAATTTTGACGTACTGTTTACGCCCCAAGACCACCCCGCCCGCGAAATCCAGGACACCTTTTACTTAGCCAATCCTGGCACGTTGCCGCTGCCCGATCGCCAGCTTGTTGAGCAAGTAAAACAAGTGCATGAACAAAGCTATGGCGATGAATGGACAGAAGCAGAGGCTAGTAAAGCGATCTTGCGGGCACACACCACCCCATCAACCGCTCGGCGTTTGTATCAAGCCCAGGGGCAAAACGGAAAATACTTTTCCATTGATAAAGTATTCAGAAACGAAAACGTCGATCGCACCCATCTAGCCGAATTTCACCAAATTGAAGGCGTAGTCATTGGCGAACTTTTGAGCGTTCGCACCCTGATTGGCTACCTGACTTACTTTTATGAACAGCTTGGCTTCCAGCAGCTTAAGTTTAAGCCGACCTACAATCCCTACACCGAGCCTTCGCTAGAAGTGTATGCCTACCACCCTCCCAGCCAAAAATATTTAGAGGTCGGCAACTCAGGCTTATTCCGCCCCGAAATGCTGGAGCCGTTGGGCTGTGGCGGCAAATCCACGATCGCTTGGGGATTAGGGCTAGAGCGAATCGCGATGATTTTGTACGACGTAGACAAGTTATCAAACCTCGTTGGCCCCGATATTAGCTTGCATTCTCCCTAAAAAAACTCCTATGCCCACAGTTTCGTTCTCTTTAGAATATTTACAGCGGTTAACCTTGATAACGCCAAAACAGCTTGAGCAACAGGCGTTTAACTATGGCTTGGAGGCAACGCTGCACCCCCATACCCTAGAGGTAGAAGTCACTGCCGATCGCCCCGACCTGTTGGCAGCAGAAGGATTTGCTCGTGCTGTCAATATCTACAATGGCAGTGTGCGCGCTGCTTCGCAGATACCGCCAGGGTCGCTCCCCGCAGCTTTAGAAGATTCTGGACGGATGGTTCAGGTTGATTCGTCAGTGCGATCGCTGCGTCCGTTTATTGGTGCATTAATTATTGAGCAAGTGGACTTAGGACAGGCAGGGTTAGATGCATTAATCCAATTTCAGGAAAAAATAACGCAAACCTTTGGGCGACATCGCAAAAAGATTGCAGTTGGGGTGTATGACTTATCTGCCATCACTGGAACCATTGAATACACCACTGCCCACAAAGATACTTTGTCATTTGTGCCGATCCATAGTGACTCTGCCCTCACCGCCAGAGAGATTTTGGCTGAGCATCCTACCGGAAAACTCTATGCCCACACGTTGCCCGAAGGTGATTTTGTACCGGTTCTACGCGATTCTACAGGTCAGGTTTTATCGATGCCGCCTATCATTAACGCCAATGGTGTCGGTAACGTCACGCCTGATGCGCACAGTTTGTTCATTGACGTGACTGGAACCAGTGCAAAAGCTGTTACCGAAGTTGTTAATATTCTGGCGCACAATTTCTTAGACTGCGGGGCACAAGTTAAAACTGTAACGATCGTCTCGGCAGACGGGCAAAGCATTACACCCGATTTACAGCCAAGGGCGATCGCTTTTTCTGCCCGTTTTCTCAACGAAATGGTCGGCACTAACATTGCCAAAAAAGATCTGCATACTTATCTTTCTCGTATGGGTTTAGAAACCACCGGAACCAACGTGATTCTGGTGCCTACCTATCGCACTGACATTTTTAGTCAGATCGATATTGCTGGAGATTTAATGGTCGCAGTAGGGTTAGAAAATCTTAAAGCCGACTTAGGCGTAATCCGGTTTCATACAGGCACCGCCGATCCGCTCAAAGAACTGAGTCATACCGTCGGAGATTGGGCGCAGCGCATGGGCTTAATGGAGGTCAAAAGCTTTATCTTGACCGACCCAGAAATGCTAACGTTATTTTCACCCCATGCCATCCAAACTGAAAACGCTAAGAGCCGCAGTTATAGCGCTGCCCGCACTACTTTACAAGCAGGGTTATTAGAGATCCTCTCGCGCAATATTAGCGCGCCCAAGCCTATTAATCTCTACGAAATTGGGGAAGTGCTGCACGGGTCAGACACCGGAGAAGTATACGAAACGCTGTACTGGAGTTTTGCTAGTCTCGATTCTAGGGCTTCTTTTACCACTGCAAAATCCTATATTCAAACCCTGCTAAAGGCGTTAGAAACCCCTTACGAGTTAGTGGCTTGCCAAGAGCCGCGCTACATTCCCCATCGAGCCGCAACAGTGCAGGTCAAGGGGCGCAGCATCGGGCATTTTGGTGAGATTAACCCCAATATTCTGGAGTATTTTTCCTTCCCCGAACCCGTTTGTTCGGGCGAGTTAGATTGTCGGTGGCTAAGCTTGATCTAGTCTTTAGCTGCCATGAGAGAAATAATCCAAACAATGACTCCCGCGTAGAGAATCTGAGACAGAAACAGGTCATTGTCTGGATCAGTCAACACTGCTGTCGTAGATTCAGGAATTCGATCGAGCACAGAGTCGGATGCAGATTGGGCAAAAGCCCGATCGCCCTGAGAGATATACAATGGATCGCCCCACCCAACGCCCAAAAGTAAGATAAGCTGTCCTAACAAAATCTGCTTCCAAGTGGTGCTTCCTAGCCGTCGAAAATACGCTTGAACATTACAAATACGGGTAAGCATTACGACTTCCTTCAAGTGGTAGATATTCAAGTGGTAGATATTGACCGATCGAATGCACACCCCGATAAGTCAGCCTTTCCAGACTCCGCAACCCTCGTAAATATACTGATACTATAGCGAAGACTTAGCTTGCTTGCTTTTTGTAACAGTTAAACCCAGTTTTTTAAATCTGTAGCTTTAAATACATTTCAATAGAGTAAAGACCGCTTCCCCCTGCCAACGATCGCGCCGATCGTGATGCCTTATGCTTTCTCTCCTTTCTGATGCGAACCAAAGACTCGAAAAAGCGCTTCGCTATGTCTCCATCCCAGAAGATGCGATCGAGCGCCTTAAGTTTCCCAAAGCTAGCCTCACCGTCTCGATTCCCGTACGAATGGACGATGGATCGTTAAAAGTATTTCAAGGCTACCGCGTTCGCTATGACGACAGCCGAGGGCCTACCAAAGGCGGCATTCGCTTCCATCCCAGCGTCAATTTAGATGAAGTACAGTCTCTCGCATTTTGGATGACCTTTAAGTGTGCAGCGCTCAATATTCCGTTTGGAGGCGCTAAGGGCGGCATTACCTTAAACCCTAAAGAGCTATCTCGGTTTGAACTAGAAAGTTTGAGCCGGGGATATATCAATGCGCTCGCCGACTTTATCGGTCCCGACATCGACATTCCTGCCCCCGACGTATACACCAACGCCATGATTATGGGCTGGATGATGGATCAGTACAGTATTATTCAACGCCAAATTATTCCGGGTGTGGTGACAGGCAAGCCTATCTCCATGGGAGGGAGTTTGGGCAGAGAAACCGCAACCGCCATGGGGGCTTTTTTTACGATTCAAACGCTTTTGCCAAAATTTGGACAGGCTCCCCAAGGAACGACTGTTGCGATTCAGGGCTTTGGCAACGCAGGGGCTGTATTAGCTGAACTGCTATTTAAGGCAGGCTACAAAGTTGTTGCGGTCAGCGACTCCCAAGGCGGTATCTATGCCCCCCAAGGACTGGATATTCCTAGCGTTCGGCAATCTAAAGATGCGACGCGCAGCATCAAAGCCATTTACTGCAAAGGGAGTGTTTGTAACTCGGTAGAACATTCTGTGATTACGAATGCAGAGTTGTTAGAACTAAAAGTTGATGTGCTGATTCCGGCTGCCCTAGAAAATCAAATTACGCCTGCCAACGCCCATTCAATTAAAGCGGCGTATATCTTTGAAGTTGCGAATGGTCCTGTCACTTCTGAAGCGGATTCAATTTTGGCAGAAAAAGGCATCCAGGTAATTCCCGATATTCTGGTGAATGCTGGAGGTGTGACAGTGAGTTACTTTGAATGGGTGCAAAATAAAAGCGGCTTCTATTGGAGTTTGGAAGAAGTTAACCAACGGCTGCAAGATAAAATGACGGAGGAAACTGAGTGGATTTGGGAAACTGCGCAAGATTTGGCGATCGATTTGCGTACCGCTGCCTACGTCCATGCCTTAAGTCGCTTGGCTGATTCAATCCGGGCTAGAGGAACGCGCGAGGACTATATCAAATAATTTGGCTTAGAGTATTTCTCTAGCTGTCATCCCTCTCAAGATAGATAGTCATTTCGACGGGGCTGATTGAAAATTGTTGAGAAGAAGGACTTTACAAACCGAGGGGTATGGCTTTTCATCAAGCTTGTGCTGATATAAGACAGCCTGCGATCGGTTCCCTGATTCGGAAACTCCGACAAACCTTGAAGCTGGCTCAAGAGGAATTTTCGGCTCAAATCTTTTCGGCTCAAATTGGAGTTACTTTCCTGATGATCGATCGTTGGGATGATGGACACGCCCTACCCTCGCCCCTAACGCTTAAGCAAATTGATAGCTTGCTGAAGCAGTCAAATCAGTCGCCAGATTTAGCCCTGCGTAAACTGAGTCAAGAACTGCAAGTAAAATATTTTTTGCAAAGGAAGAGCAAGAATGAGTGAGGAGCAAAAAGCAGTCTCTGAAACCAGTTTTGTCAGCAACGGCGAGATAGGAGCATTAATTCGATCGCTCGACTGGTCACAAACACCATTAGGAGCTACCGAAACCTGGTCGCAAAGCCTCAAAGACACCATACAAATTCTGTCTACAGAACTCGATCGGGCTAAGCATCAGCAGCAACAACCAGCGCCAGTAGCCCAGCAGAATGAAGCCCAGCAGAATGAAGCCCAGCAGAATGAAATAGATACCCTGCTGGCGAAAATTAGTAACGGATTTTATCATCTCGATCGCCATTGGTGTTTTACCGCTGTTAACGCTCGCCTCTGCGAAATTGTGGGAATGGAGCGTGAAGCAATCATCGGGCATAGTATTTGGGAATTGTTTGCTGATCTGGTCGATACCCAGTTTGATACCGAACTACGACGATCGCTGAACGAGCAAATTCCTACTCATTTCGAGTATTTTTACCAGCCTTGGAATCGCTGGTATGAACACTGGGTTTACCCTTCGTTGGATGGATTAACCATCTTTGGAGCCGACATTACTGCGCGGATGAGCGTTGAAGCAGAACTCCCCACTCAAAGCCAACTGCTCGAAACGGTCGTGAACTACTTGCCCAGTAGCGTGGCGATCGTCCGGGGACAGGATCTGACTTTTCAATTTGTTAAGCCCATGTACCAGGCGATCGCACCGGGCAAACAAATGGTGGGCAGAACGATCCAGGAAGTATGGCCCGAAACGCAGCCACTTTTTGCTGAGCGCTGCCGCCGCGTTTTAGAGACAGGCGAACCCTATTATGCTGTTGATGAAGTCTTCGACATGAGACGCGCAGACGGCGAGCCGCTTGAGACTGCCTCCTTCAACTGGTCAATGCACCCCATTATCCTACCCAGTGAAACCGAGCAGGGCATTTTAATCACAATTTGGGAGACGACTGACCACAAGCGGGTTGAGGAGGAATTGCGACAAAGCAACGATCGCTTTCATACCGCCATGCAAGCCGTCGAAGGCATAGTGTTTGAGTGGAACTTACAAACGCAAACGGTCTACCGATCAGAAGGATTGTTTCAGCTAATTGGAATTCGGGCAGAAGAAGCGTTGCCAACGGCAGAATGGTGGATGGAACGGCTACATCCTGATGATGTTAAACGAATGGAGCCAGAGCTTTCGGCAATTATGACAAGTGCCGATCGCTATGAGGGCGAATATCGCGTTCGTCATGAGGCGGGTCACTGGGTAGACGTATGGGAGCGAGGCTATTTGCAGCGCAATCCTCTGGGTGAAGTGATTAGAGTTGTCGGTTTTACAACGGATATTAGCGATCGCAAGCGAGCCGAAGCTGCCCTCCAAGAAAGTAAAATGCGGCTCGACTTTTCGTTAGAAGCGGCTCAGTTTGGGGACTGGGATCTAGACCTGAGAACTCACCAGGCTCATCGCTCTTTAAAGCACGATCAAATTTTTGGCTATGAGTCTCTTTTACCCGAATGGACTTATGAAATGTTTCTGGAACACGTGTTGCCAGAGGAGCGGGAAACCGTTGATCAGCATTACCGCATTGCTTTAGAGAACAACGAACCCTGGAACATTGAGTGCCGGATCTGTCGGGCAGACCAACAAGTGAGATGGATTTGGGTGCTGGGATACGTTTACTTTAATCCGCAGGGAGAGGCGATCCGCATGGTGGGGCTGGTTTCAGATATTAGCGATCGCAAGCAATCTGAGGCAGCGCTCCGTGAAAGTGAATCGCAATTCCGCCTCATTGTTGATAGTGCCAAAGAGTACGCTATTTTCACAATAAACTTGCAGGGCTATATCACGAAATGGAACTCTGGGGCAGAGCGGCTGTTGGGCTATTCCGAAGCAGAGGCGATCGGGTGTAAGGGTGAAATTATCTTTACCCCCGAAGACAACGAACAGGAACGAGCCGCATACGAAATACGAACCGCTTTAACCGAAGGACGGGCAGAAAATGAACGTTGGCACCTTCGCAAAAATGGAAGCCGCTTTTGGGCAAGTGGATTGATGATGCCCCTCCTGGATGAGACAAATACTCCGCAAGGCGTTGTCAAAATATTGCAAGACAAGACTGCGCAGCGACAGGCAAGCGAACGACTGCAATTGTTATATGAAACAACCCGCGATCTACTTTCGACAGATCAGCCCTTAGCGTTGATACAAAATTTATTTAGTAAACTCTCAGTGCAACTCGATCTGCACTGTTATTACAACTTTATGGTGGAAGAAAAAGACAATCAGCTAATGCTCCATCTCAGAAATTATGATGGCATTTCTGAGGAAGCCGCTCAGGAACTAGAATGGATTCACTTTGGCGAGTATCTCTGTGGGATGGCAGCCCAAGAGCGGCGGCAAGTGATCTTTAACGAAGCCCAACTGAAGACTCATCCCAATGCTCAAGTCGTCTATGCCATGGGTGTCAAAGCTTATGCTGGGCAACCCTTGATTACCCATGGGCGGCTGCTCGGAACGCTCTCTTTTGCTAGCCGAACTCGAACCTGTTTTATGCCAGCAGAAATTGAACTATTGCAATCAACCTGTGATCAGATCGCGATCGCCATTGAACGCACTAATTTAACTCATTCACTGCAACAGCAAGCCGAGCAACTTAGACAAGCGAACCGGATTAAAGATGAATTTTTAGCAGTCCTGTCGCACGAATTGCGATCGCCTCTCAACCCCATTCTAGGTTGGTCAAAGCTGCTGCAAAGCGGTAGTTTAAGCCCCGCAAAGACGGCTCAAGCCCTGACCACGATTGAGCGAAACGCTAAACTGCAAGCTGAACTGATCGAAGACTTGCTAGATGTCTCTCGTATTTTGCAAGGCAAGCTTCGTCTCAATGTGAGTGCAGTCAATTTAGCCCCAATCATTGAAGCGGCGATCGAAACGGTGCATTTAGCCGCAGAAGCCAAGTCTATTGCCATGGAAGCAACGCTTGATTTTCAGGCGGGTCAGGTTTCTGGTGATGCGACTCGCTTACAGCAAGTTGTCTGGAACCTGCTGTCGAATGCGGTTAAGTTTACGCCCACGGGCGGACACGTTACTGTACAGTTAGCGCAAGTGGAAAACCAGGCTCAGATGACCATTAGCGACACTGGAAAGGGAATTCCCCCTAACTTTTTGCCCTATGTATTTGACTATTTTCGGCAGGAAGATGGTGCTACCACTCGCCAGTTCGGCGGATTAGGACTCGGACTGGCGATCGTTCGTCATCTGGTTGAGCTCCATGGAGGCACAGTTCAGGTGACCAGCCCAGGCGAAGGGTTGGGAGCAACTTTTACCGTAAAACTACCGACAATGCCTGTCTCTTCTGCTATGACCGTCAATCGGCGGTCTTCTGAACCATCGCTTGACTTAAATGGCATTCGGGTCTTAGTCATTGATGATGAAACCGACTCGCGTGAGTTTGTCGCCTTTGTCCTAGAGCAGGCAGGTGCCAGGGTAACAACTGCTACTACAGCCAGTGAGGGATTCGCCATACTAACGCAATCTCAGCCCGATGTGCTGCTCAGCGATATTGGGATGCCCGACATGGATGGATATATGCTGATGCAACAAGTTAGGCTGCTGCCACCCGAGCAAGGGGGAAATGTTTTAGCGATCGCCCTCACTGCCTATGCCGGAGACTTTAACCAGCAGCAAGCCCTACAAGCCGGGTTTCAGCAACATTTGGCAAAGCCCATAGAGCCGGAGGCATTAATCAGAGGCATTGCTAATTTGATCAACAGCATTACGTAGAACCCGCGTTGATCGGTTATCGTTTTATTACACAACCCGATCCCATTGCTCGGCTGGTTAATATGTCTAGTTTGTCGCCCGAAAAACCTTTGACCCTATCTGTGCCCACCAACGAGGCAGAGCGATTGGCAGCACTCTACCGCTACCGAATTCTTGATACCCCGCCAGAAGCAGCGTTCGATCGCATCACTGCCTTAGCAGTAAGATTGTTTGATACTCCTGTTGCCCTCGTTTCTCTAGTCGATAAATCCAGAGCTTGGTTCAAGTCTTGCATTGGCTTTAGCAACCACGAAGTTCCACGGGAAAGTGCGCCTTGTAGCTTTGCTGTGTTGAAAGATGTTCCCTTAATCGTTCTCGACACGCTGCAAGACGATCGCTTTGCCTGTACACCCCTTGTTCAAGATGAACCTGGTGTACGGTTCTATGCAGGGGCACCTCTCCTCACTCACGACGGCTTTAACCTAGGAACCCTGTGTGTGGTTGACACCCGACCTCACGATTCTATGAGTCTTGAGCAGCAAGCGACTTTGGTTGATTTAGCAGCAATGGTTGTAGACGAGCTAGAACTTCGCTTGGCAGCCTACCAAATTGCCCAGGTAGATACAGCTTTATTAGAGGTTACCAAAGGCATTGCAACGGTTACGGGCGAGGCTTTTTTTCAAGCTCTAACGCAACACTTTAGCAAAGTTTTAGGCACTGATTATATTTACATTGGTCTAGTCGAAGGCGATGTCAACGTCATGATGAGACCGATCGCCACTTGTGCTCATGGTCAAATGATTGATCACCCAGCGTGTCCATTGCCAGGTAGCCCTTGCGAAGAAGTGGTTAAGCAACGGACAATTTGTTGCTATCCCAGTGGAGTTCAAGCTGTATTTCCCAATGTGCCACTGCTCAAATTGCTAGATGTTGAAAGCTATATGGGCACTCCGTTCTTTGATTCTAAGGGCACTCTCTTAGGAGTATTAGGCGTAATGCATGGGAAACCCCTAGAGAATATTCAACTGGCACAAACTTTGCTGTCACTCTTTGCGCCTCGCATTTCTACTGAACTCGAACGTCAGCAAACAGAGGTAGAACTCCGTCAGGCAGCAGAACGAATGAGCGCTGCCCAACATTGTGCCAAAGCAGGCTTGTGGAGTTGGGATATCATCACCAACGAAGTCTACTGGTCGCCCGAATACTACACTTTATGGAGCATCAGCCCCAATATTTCTGCGGCTTACGACACTTGGTTAAATGCAATCGTCGAGGAAGACCGCGATCGCGTTCGTCAGCATATTCAAGCCGCAGTAGCACAGCAACAACCCATTCAGGTTGAATATCGCTACCTCCATCCAGAACGCGGTTTATGTTGGTTTATGTCAATTGGCAACACGCTTTACAGTGCTGAGAATCAACCGCTGCGGGCAACCGGGATCTCCCTAGATGTTACCGATCGCAAGCAAGTTGAAGAAGAACTGCTGCAAAAGAATGCCATCTTGAACGTTATTAATGAGTCAGCACCTACGCCAATTTTTGTTAAAGATCGACAAGGACGGATTATTTATGGCAACCCAGCGACATTTGAGGTGTTGGGAAAATCCGCATCTGAGGTGATTGGCTTTCGAGATGGCGATCTCTTTCCAGACCTCGAAGATGCTGCCAGAGTGATGGCAAACGATCAGCGGATTATGGAAGCTGGACAAACCGAGGTCGTTGAAGAATCTCCTGATGGCGTTCGGACATTTTTGGGCATGAAATCTCCTTACCGGAATAAGTCTGGAGAAGTAATAGGATTAATTGGCATCGCCAGTGATATTAGCGATCGCGTGCAGCTTGAACGCGATCGTGAACGTGTTTTGCAACAAGAACAAGCCGCGCGTGAATCAGCCGAAACCGCCAATCGGATCAAAGATGAATTTTTGGCGGTACTGTCCCATGAACTGCGATCGCCGCTCAACCCTATTTTGGGTTGGACTAAACTATTGCAAAGCGGCAACCTAGATCAAGAGAAAACGGCTCATGCGCTAGAAACCATTGAGCGCAACGTCAAGCTACAGTCCGAACTCATCGAAGATTTACTGGATGTTTCGCGGATTTTACAAAGCAAGCTCAGTCTCAATATATCGTCTGTCAACTTAGGCTTAACCATTGAAGCAGCGATCGAAACCGTCAGTTTGGCAGCCCAAACCAAATCCATTAAAATCAACACCACATTAGATCCTGAAATAGGGCAAGTTCTAGGAGATGCTAGCCGCTTACAGCAGATTGTCTGGAACTTGGTTTCTAATGCAGTCAAATTTACACCGGAAGGGGGGCGCATTGAAGTGCGTTTAACCCGCTTTGATCATCAGGCTCAGATTACTGTAACAGATACCGGAAAAGGCATTACCGCCGAGTTCTTACCCCATGTCTTCGACTACTTCCGTCAAGAGGATAGCGCCACTACTCGTCGGTTTGGCGGGTTGGGGTTGGGGTTGGCGATCGTGCGTCACCTGGTTGAACTGCACGGCGGTACTGTTCAAGTCACTAGCCCTGGTGAAGATCAGGGTACAACTTTTACGGTCAGCATACCGTTAGCCGAGAGTGCTAACGGGCAAGGTGTTGAGTCACAAAAAACTTTCTCCGCACGAACTAACAAAAACTCGCTTTTAGGCATTCGAGTGCTGGTTGTCGATGATGAGCCGGATATGCGGGATGTTATTGCTTTCTCGCTAGAGCAATCGGGTGCAGAGGTCATTGCGGTTGGGACTGCAATGAAAGCGTTAGAAGCTCTAGCTCAGTTTCAGCCAGACATCCTAGTGAGCGATGTGGGTATGCCAGATATGGATGGCTATATGTTAATGCAGAGAATTAGAGCCTTAAATTCAGAGCAGGGTGGGCAAGTTAAGGCGATCGCCCTGACTGCCTATGCCGCCGAGTTTGACCAAAACCAAGCTCTACAAGCGGGTTTTCAACAGCACCTCGCAAAACCTGTAGAACCAGAGGTTTTGGTCAGGGCGATCGTCAGGTTATTTAAAAGTAATGCCTGAGGCATGAGTCAAACTCATCATTTACAGGGCTGTTTAATCTATGTAGAAATGGTGCAAGGTAAAGTTTGGGTACAGCGTGATGAGACGGAAAATAGCGTGACCAATGACCTACTTGCCGCAGGAACCTCCAAAGAGGCGATCGTTTTAGGATTTCACGAGCCGGCATTGCTGAATCAAAACATGAATCCTTCAAGGTCCCTTGCCTTTAGAAGAGGGATTTAGGGAGAGGTCTGTCTCGCTGCGTTGTCGAAACCTAACCCCTAGCCCCTTCCCTGCGAGGGCAGGGGAACATGATTTTCATATCGCAATTCAGCAGCGCCCACGAGCCTTCGGTACGAAACTATACAGAGTTTGCAGTCGCTTAAACATAAAAAATACGAAGCGCTAGAAAGGCTGGCTCAATCAACTCGCGCTCCAATTTCTGCCATACTCCAATCGGGGCGCAGGTGTCTGGCATGTCTCAGATAAGGATGGTGAATTTTTACTAGCACCGGAGTATTAATGTGAATTAAAAATCGAATGCAGCGGACTAAACTGCCTTCGACGTGCATTTGTTGGACATCTAGCAGCGGCACATTTTGCCAATGAGGACGCTCACGAGCGATCGCCGCCGGAAAAATTGCGTCTAAATCATGAGTTGCTGAGAAAGTGGCGCTAATGATGTCATCGGGGTCAATCGAATTGTGGGATTCTAGCTCATCTAATAATTCTTTAACAGCTTCTCGAATTGCCTGAACCGAATTTTCTGGGACAGTCGTTGCCCCCCGAATTGCCATCACTCGCCAGCCCACGGTCAAATCCTCCAATTGTTACGAAAAGGACGTTCACTTAAAAACAAACAGCCTAGTTTACTTAGAAATCAACATGGCTCTAGGCTAAAATCGCTAGGGTCGATAGAGCCAGAGCGGTAATCCGCTGGTAGACAGTTCAAATTCTAACCAGTCTGCTCCTGATTTTAGCCCCGGAGAATTGCTCAATCCGAAAGCCAATTGACTTCGACCAGGCAAAAAGCGACTGGCAAAACTTTTGGGTTCTTCTAAAGTGAAACACTGTGTCTTCTCAGGGTCAAGACCTGCTAGTTCAGCCACCCATCGACGTGCGTCTTCTTCAGAACCCAAGCGATCGACCACTCCCAGTTCTAGCGCCTGTTGCCCCGTAAAAATTCGGCCATCGGCAAAGCTTTTGACCACTTCTACTGCCAGATTTCTGCCCTCGGCAACCGTTTGGACAAACTGCTGGTAGCTCACATCAATCAGTTCTTGCAGAATGCTTTGTTCAGGGGCAGTTAGCTCTCGGTCAAACGAAAGAATATCTTTATAGGGGCCAGACTTGATCACCTTGAAAGACACGCCAACTTTTTCCAGCAAGCGTTCCAGGTTATTGCCCCGCAGAATTACGCCAATGCTGCCCGTAATCGTTCCAGGGTTTGCCACAATATGTTCGGCTCCTACACCAATGTAGACCCCACCCGAGGCAGAAATATTGCCAAAACTGGCAACAATTTTAATTTTTTCGCGCAATCGCTTCAGGGCGCTATAAATTTCTTGCGAGTCTCCAACGGTACCACCAGGGCTGTCAATTCGTAGTAACAGTGCCGGAAATTTTCGTTCTTCAATTGTCTTCAGAGCCTCTAGAACTCGTTTGCGGGTGGCAGCACCGATCGCCCCCGTAATTTCAATGCGAGCAATTTGTTTGCGGTATCGAGGTTTAAAAGGCCAAACCATGTTGCGTGAACCTATAAAAAGTCTTTAAACCATCCAGTTTACCGAATCGCCGGGTAGATCGCGCAATCCCCCCCAGGGGGTAGGCGTTCCATATCTATTCATGTGTCATCTATCCAGGCTTCATCTATCCATGCCTCATTTACGATACAGCCACAAAAGCATAGCAAGTGATAGGGTGATGGAGGCTGTTGGGAGAAAGAGCTACTGGGAGAAAACTATGGGAAACGACATTCGGCTCATCGTTGTAGATTTAGATGGCACAACCGTTGGTGCCACAAATCAAATTCAACCCGCTGTTATACAAGCGGTTCAGGCAGCACAGGCAAAAGGTGTGAAGGTCGCGATCGCCACAGGACGCATGTACCGTTCTGCCCTTCGCTTTCACCAAGAGCTCGGTTCTACAATGCCCTTAATGAGCTATCAAGGCGCGTTCATCAAAGATCCGATGACCGAAAAAGTTCACCAAAACCTGACGGTTTCTAGCCTTGGAGCAGAGCAGCTTTTAGACTATTTTGAGCATCCTGATCTGCGGCACAAAATTTCAGTGCATTTCTACATCAACGACGAGCTATACGTGCGCGAAATAACAGACGGCACAAAAGACTACATTCAGCGCTCCCTGATTCAACCCATTCCAGTCGGAGATTTGCGCAAAACCCTAGCAACGGAACCCACCAAAATTTTGGCATTGTGCGATGACCCAGCCCTGATTGATGAACTGCTGCTAGGCTTGCAAGTTCGCTACTCTCCCGAAGAGTTTTACTTCACCAAATCTGTTGCAACCTTTCTAGAGGCAACCCATCCCCAGGTCAATAAAGGCGCTGCCGTTCGCTACATTGCAGAGAAAATGATGGGTCTACATCCTGATCAAGTGATGACACTAGGCGATAACTTTAATGACCTAGAAATGCTTCAATACGCGGGAGTGGGTGTGGCAATGGGTGATGCACCCGAAGCAGTCAAGGCGGCAGCAAATTGGGTTGCGCCTACTGTGGCAGAGAATGGAGCAGCTCTGGCGATCGCCAAATTTGTCCTTTAGCACTCGGTTAAGCCAGCTATTTAGCTGTTACAAACAATATCAATTACTCAGCAACAAGTTTGCTAAACTGCAAGCAAATGTTGATCGTTGTTTAATGTTCCAACATGTTCCAACCTCCTGGTTTTTCCCAACATAGCATCGTCACTAGTTTAGGCTCACTGGTCTACTACACTGCTGACACAGCACCCTGGCGATCGTCCCATGAAGCCACAGAAAAGCGATCGACCTTAGTATTTTTGCACGGCTTTGGCGGAGGTTCCTCGGCATACGAGTGGTCGAAGGTTTATCCAGCATTTGCCTTCGAGTACCGGATCTTGGCGCCCGACTTATTGGGCTGGGGGCGATCGGAACACCTCCAACGAAACTATCAAGTCGAAGATTATCTGGTAACGCTGCGAGAGTTTTTAGAGCAAACCTGCGCTGGAGAACCTGTAACGGTTGTTGCATCATCGCTGACAGCAGGCTTTGTGATTCGGGTGGCGATCGCGCATCCCCATTTGTTTAAATCCCTGATTCTTTGCGCACCTTCAGGTGTGGCAGATTTTGGTAAAGACTACAAGAGCAATTTTTTTGCCAAGCTGGTCAGCATTCCCATCTTTGACCGATTTTTTTACAGTGCAGCGATCGCCACTCACTCCGGTATTCGCGGATTTTTATCGAATCGTCAGTTTGCTCGCCCTAATCGGATCTCTCAGGAAATAGTCGATGCTTACCTCACTTCTGCCCAACTTCCCCATGCCGAGTTGACTGCACTTTCCTTTGTACGCGGCGATTTATGCTTTGATTTAGCAGAGTTTATGCCGCAATTGACTACCCCTACCGCCATCATTTGGGGCAAGCAGTCTCAGCTGACTGACTACACCATTGGCGAAAAGCTGGCGAAGCTCAACCCGCAAGCCGTTCGATTTTTAGAAATTTTAGAAGATGTCGGATTAACGCCTCAGTTAGAGTTGCCTGCTGTCATGATTGGAATGGTTCAAAAATTTCTGGACGAACTAGGGGAAGGAAGTTAAGGGAGTTGCATGAAGATAAAACCCCAGTGGGATGCTTTGACTTTTCAGCCCCCTAAATCCCCCATTTTGGGGGACTTCCGAACCTTTCAAAGTCCCCCAAAATGGGGAATTTAGGGGGCGATTCGGGGCGTTATTTAATTGCAACTTCCTAACCTACGTTTTTCAGCAATCGCCAACAGTCCTTGGCGATCGCCCAGTCTTCCTCAGTATGAACAACTAAAATTCGCACTGCCGAAGCCGCCGTCGCAATATCTTGATCCATGGGCGAATGATTGTTTAAATCCCCATCTAACTGCCACCCCAAAAACTCAAACCCCTGACAAACTGCCGATCGCACGTTTGCTGAATGTTCGCCAATGCCTGCTGTAAACACCAGCGCATCCAAGCCGCCTAAACCAGGTAACAAAGAAGCAATGGACGATCGCAGCCGATCTACAAACAAATCAAACGCCAGTTGTGCCCGTGAATTTTCTGCCTTAGCGCCCAGAATCTGGCGCATATCAGATGACACGCCAGAAACGCCCAGCAAACCAGAATTGCGATTTAGGGCGCGATCGAGATCATCCACCGAATGCCCCTGTCGCAGTAGATAAATCAAAATACCTGGATCGATCGAGCCACAGCGCGTTCCCATCATTACGCCATCCAGCGGCGTAAACCCCATGGTAGTGGCAATACTGCGCCCATCCCGAATGGCAGCCAAAGAACAACCGTTTCCTAAATGGCAGATAATCAGCCGAGACTGAGGCATACCCAGAATTTGAACCGATCGCTCAGTCACATATTGATAGCTAGTGCCATGGAAGCCATAACGCTGAATGCCCTGTTCATACCAGTCATAGGGCAAGGGATAAACTGTGGAAGTCGGTGGCATTTGGGCATGAAAAGCGGTGTCAAAAACTGCCACTTGGGGCATAGTTCCCAACTGTTCCATGACCTCGATCCCCTCTAAGTTGAGAGGATTATGAAGCGGCGCAAATGCAGAGAACTGCGCGATCGCCGCCTTCACCGCCGGCGTAATTAACACACTTTCCCGATACTCTCGTCCACCCTGCACCACCCGATGCCCCACGCCCTTAATCTCATCCATTCCAGAAATCACCTGAGTTTCGCCTTGCCACAGGGTCGAGATCAGGTGCTTCATCACCTCCGATCTAGAGGTCATGGGTAAAGATTCAGTTTTCGTCATGTGTTGGGTCTTAATCTTAATTTCCACAGTTCCGGGTTGATAGCCCCAGTCAATCAGTCCTTCCCAAATGGGTGAAGGAGGATTTTGGGGAATTTCTCCCTCAAAATCATAAAGACCACTTTTTTGGCTACTCGACCCAGCATTGAGAACTAAGATTTTCATGATTTCCCTGATTTTATGTCATCTTTCCGCCCACAAAAGGCGTTCCCCAAAAGTTCCAATTTTGTTTGTTAAAAGGCGATCGCCACCGTTCAATTAAAGCCGATTCTAACTGTTGCCGAGGACGCACTTCTGCCGGAATATCCCAGTAAAATGCAGTATTAATGGCGGTTTCAATACCGTACTTAGCATGAAGATCTCGGTAGTTTAAAACATAGCGCTTGCAGTCATGGATTCCCTTCCAACGCTGGTTTGCCTTCACGGTTTCACCGACATACAACAATAACGGTACTTGCACATCTATCACAAAGTATAGGCTAGGCTGATCAGGATGTTTGTGGGCAGGTTGTTCAAAAAAGAAAAAGTTATAGAGGTACAGAGAAAAAGGATCGATCGCCTCTGCCTTCACAGTCGAAGCAACGATATCAAACAGCAAACCCTGTTCCTCAATTGGACTAAACCGCACTTCATCCTGATACTCTGCAACCCGCACCTTCCATTGCGACAAGGTTCCTTGGCTCATCCATAGTCCGGGCTGATCTTGATACCGGAAAGAAGTCCTCTTTAAATCGTCATCAGCAAAAAGAGAAGGTTGTTCGCCAGTGTTCAAGAGCCGCTCTCCTCCAAACCATTTGACGTTAAGAATAGCGCATCCTGTCTTTATGATTCTTGGCGATCGCCACATTCCTCTTGCTCAACCCCGTAGGGATGCATCGCACAAACCAACCGTTCGCCGCCATAGCGATGCCCATGATAATGACAACAGCCTCGGCAGACTTTAGGAGTAGAGTCTTCGAGCAATAATTGCTGCTCTCGGTTCATTTCCCTGAGCCTGTCCACATACAAGTCACCGCGGATAGTTCTACTTTTGCGCCGTCTGCTGCGCTCTAAAATTAGGCTGGTTGCAGTGAAGCTTACAAAACAAGAAGCAACAAAGGCAGAACTGGTGCGAATTTTCTCATTATCAGACCGAACTGAAATGTAGAGAGCTAAAACTGTACAGATACCGCCAAGTAGTATTCTTACCATGATGATCTGGAGCGAGTGCCTACTAAACCGCTTGCCTAAAACCTTGAGACTAGATGCAACCTGTTTCTCTTTGTAATTCTAACCTGATGAATTCTAACCTGCTGAATAGAGTAACGGAAACTTCAAGGCGCCGCTATTCTGAATCTAAAGTTCACCAGTATTCTAGGTAACGCTAAAAGATTTAAAAGCACAGATATCTCCAATCTTCTAAGAGGATGTCTGAGAAGTATCAAAGATTCTTACACTCGCCCCCCAACCCCCCATTTTAGGGGACTTCCGAGCCACTCCTTCTTCAAAGTCCCCCAAAATGGGGGATTTAGGGGGCGGATTGGATAGAAACCTAGACTTCTCAGACAACCTCTAACGAACCTTGAAGGTTTAGGGAAGTACTGGAAAGCTTACTCAATTTCTAATCTTCTCAAATTAAATTAAGCTTTTGCGCAGTCTCAACCTTACAGATCCAGAAGTTCAACCAATAATTTCTTTGTAAGACATCCGTTTGTTTCAGTCCGGTGACCTCATCAACGTTGAAGTAGAGGTATTTTTCTGGAGTCAATATGGCTTGAATTTCCTGCCCAATTTCATCACTTTGAACTTCAACAATAAAATCTGGCTGGAACTGCTGTATTGAATTCAAAAAACCTTTCAACACGTTAGCATCTTGTCCTTCGGCATCAATTTTGACCAAATCAACCGATCGAATGCCTTGTTTTTCAACAAAGGTATCTAGTGTAGTAACCTGCACTTGATGCACAATCGGCGTGCTTTTCTGATGATTTTCGTAATGTTCTAAACTGAGAGACGCAGAGTAGAGATTTCCTTGCCCTCGCTGAGGCACATAGAATTCGGCAGTACCCATAAAATTAGAAACAGCTTGGTCAACCACCTGAATATCGTAATGATTGAGGTGAATATTCTCTCTAAGGGCTTTGTTAAAAGAGGGCAATGGCTCGAAGGCATAAACTTTTGAGGACGGGTTGACGGTCTTGGCAATGAGAGAATAAAGCCCCGTGTTGGCTCCAATATCTAGAATAGTTTTAGAGAACTGACAAGCATTTTTCCACAGTTCAAAGCTGATGGGTTCGTACCCTGAGAGACCTTTCCAAAACAACGAATTTTCTAGCCACTCTCCAGTATGGCTCACCTGAAACTGCTCATTGCCCAAATCAACGCTGAAGTTCCCTTCAAAAGAAAGTAAGTCCCAGAATCGTTCGGGTGGAATGAGCTTTTTTTGGAGGGTAAGGGATAGGTTTTTTTTAACGAAATTTGAAATTCTATTACGATCGCCATTGACAACCCAAGATTGACTCATAACCAGACTCACCGTTTACTGAAAGCACGATTTATAGCTTATTACACAAGCGGAAATGTTACCCATTCACACAAATGATTTTTGCTGAACAGACTTTATCTGACTATAGCTAACTTTTTTTGATCGATCGCCTTAAAACACTCCTAACTTTTTCAGGCTGACTGGCTTGTGCATTGCTCCTAATGTAATGCCATCAGGTAAACGGCATGAAGCAGAAACAAGATTATTTGGAGATGAAGGAAACGATATTCTTAATGGTGGAACTGGGGATGACTGTCTGAGCAGTGAGAAAGACAACGATCGCTACATTGTTGATAGCATTGGCGATCGGGTGTTTGAAAACCTTAATGAAGGCATTGATACCGTAGAGGTTTCGGTTAGCTTCACGCTAGAAGCCAAAATTGAGGAATTAGTCTTGACCAGAATTAATACCATTAACGGAACAGGCAACGCTCTCGACAATAACATCAGTGTTTAGATCCAGGCACGTTCGGTGCCCTTACGCCTGCAAATGTGGCGATCGTCGCCAACGATGATCAGGCGCCTCTCAGTGCAGGTTTCATTACTTATAGGGCTGCAACAGGCAATCTGTTCTTCAATCAAAACAGTATTTTTGAGATCTTTTCGAGAGCCTATGTCTGCTAAGTTATCTACGCCCCTGTCCAAAGAAATAGAAGCAAAAAAAACTTATTACTAACGAATGAGGGGCAAGTAGTCTGGGAAACCTATACTTCTCGTAAAGACTTGTAAAGACTATCTTAGAATCATGCAAAACTCGTTATTTGACAAAGCTTTTCGAGACAGCGACGGAAACATCGTTGTTGCTCAGATGCCAAACTTGCCAATTTTGGTTTTTCTAACTGCAACGCTACTTACGCTCATACCGACAGGTGACAGCATTCATAGGGGGTTGGGTGCCATAGCTTTTGGTTCATTGTTTACATGGGCATGGCAAGAAATATTCGAGGGCGTTAATTATTTCCGGCGATCGCTAGGGTTTGTTGTGTTGCTTGGAGCGATCGCTTCTGCATTCTCGAGAACTCTCTAAGCATTCCCCTTTGTATTCTTTCACCCAGGGCGACTATTAGCCAAGGTATCACAAAAAGTTCTTCTATAAGTGTGCATAAGCAAGTATGCCACAAACTACACACTAACAGACGTGCAGCCTTTTAATGTGTGGGGCGGCACTGTCAAGCGTGTGATGCGATCGTGGTATTTTCTATTGTCCTAATCAAAAGTCAAAGGCTGACGCTTTATCAACTCAAAAGCAATCTATGGATTGTGAAGTCAATAGTAAGTTAGCGCTTAGGCTTGCCTGCAAACGTAATCCTAGTACACGTCAATGACTACTCCTACACGCTATTCTAATAACGATCAAGCTACAGGTATCAGTGTGTCTTCTAAACCGTCTCAGCTTATCAGCAAAGTTCGATACGGCGTTTGGCTATTTGGTATTTTCTCTTGGATGTTTGCTGTTACTGAGCGGTGTTTGGCTTGCTTTGCAGATGGTGCGTTATCTGCACCCGAATTGATTCCGATCTCATTGGTTTTCTCACTGTGCATTGTTTGGGTTCACTTAAAGCCAAGACATTCAGAAGCCGAAAGCTCGCCCATCGAAAACATTAGCACGCTTAAGTACTACAAAATAGATTCAGGCACTCCTCAACACGAAACCTATCGCCATAAGACTGAAGCGAGAATGCTTCAGTTAGAGAAGTATCACCTGATTACTCAAGAATATATCCTGCCAATTCCTTATCTTTGCCAAATCTATCACCTGCTGAATTTAAAGCATCTAGAGTCAGTTCACGGTTTTAGCCTCAATAACCTCAAAGTTACTGATGTCAGCCAATTTAAAGCAACAGCGAGCGGCGGCATCATCAAGTTTCAAACAGTTCTAGACTCATCTCTGAATGTCCTTAAGGTGTTGCGCCAGCCGATCGTTGAAGTGGCACTGGTATTACACACTCCGTATACCATTGAACTGAATGTTCCTGTCTACAGCGGTAAGAAAATAGCTGTTATTTTTAATGTTCTACCGCTTAGCAACAACGAACATAAGTTGTTCATTGATATTTATAGCAACCTACCCCTGCCAAAACCGCTATTACAAATTCTATTGCATGTCGCTTCTAGCCTAACGTTGTTTGAAGATTTGCCTTACCTCTCTAAGCTGGCTCAGTCAAACCTTAACCATTCCTCCAAATGGGGTAAGTCTGATCATAAAGCGATGCAACTTTTCAATCGATTTGTTGAGTTATATGGCTCTAGCTTACAGCAACCCCCAGCAATGGGAGCGGTTAAACTACAACCCATATCCAGTTCGTCCTAAATGAGCTTTAACGCGCTCATACTCTAGCAGGCAAGTCTAAATTAGGCAGGGTTTCGTTATCCTATCAGTTGTTTTCAGTACGGAAATAGGGTTTTCAAAATGGAAATAGAAAGGAATATCTTCGTACTTTTGTAGTGGTTAATCATTTCTTTGGTCTTCTGAGTAAATCTGATCTTGTGTAATCTGATTTGTTTGCTGTAACTCTCGTACTTCCCTTTGCAGGAAAAAGTTTAAGAATGTGCGAATGCCTGTTACAGCAGCCAATCTGGCGATCGCATCCCAACTGGGCGAAACCGCTGTACTCACAATATCTGCGGCTAAAAGAAACTCTAGTGAAAGTGCTAATGAGATGCCGAGTTCTAAGCGAATTTCCTGTTGAGCCGATTGGAACCGTTTTTGCTTTCTGCGAATCAGCTTCCGCAACGTAATTACAAAGGAAATTGCAACAATCAAGATGGCAATGAATTCCAAAATGACTTTCAAGAATAATGCAAATTCCTGCAAAATATTTTCTAAGAAGTAGATCAGTTCTAAACGCTGAGAATCGCTTTCAGTCACAACTGAAAGGAAACTATCGTGTCGTGCCAGCCAGCTAAAATCAATTGCCATAATTTCAGATTTTCTTGCGATCTTACGATCATTCAGCAACACTTACTCAGTACAGTTCGTACTTCATTAACTGACAAGGCAAGGTGCCATTATAAACTGCAATCCGTTGGGACGATTTTAATCCGATCGACTGCGAGAGTTCTTTATTGCCACTGAGGACAAACGCCGTCCAGCCTTTGAAGCGTTGCTTCAGCACGTCGCCTAATTGCTTATAAAATGTGCCCAAGTCGCTCTCCCGTTCTAGCCGTTCGCCATAGGGTGGATTGCAGAATACTACACCGCTGTCTGCTGGGGCAGCAACGTCTTCCAGGTCGATCGCTGCGAAATAAACGTGGTTCAGTACACCACAGTTTGTTGCATTAGCGATCGCTTGCTCAATCACATTTTCATCGCGATCGCTGCCCCAAATGGGTGCAGGAATGGTTTCGTGCTGGTTCGCTTCAGCAGATTGAATCAATTTTTCTAGCAAAGGTCGGTCAGCATCTAGCCAGGTTTCAAACCCAAACTGTTCCCGAAACAAACCCGGTGCAATGTTGAGTGCTTTCAAACTCGCCTCTAAAGGTAACGTCCCTGACCCACAGAGCGGATCGTAAAACATTTGTTCAGGCTGCCAGCCCGACAATTGGATCAGCGCCGCTGCCAACGATTCCTTCAGCGGTGCAGCCCCAACTGCCGGACGATAGCCGCGACGGTGCAAGCTCTGCCCCGAACTATCTAAACTGACGGTACACACGTTGCGTTCAAGATGGACACTGATTTGTACATCGGGTGACTGCAACTCAACACTAGAGCGATCGCCCAGCCGTTCTTGCTGTTGATCAACGATCGCTCTTTTAACCTGAAGCGCTGTGAAATGAGTATGGTTTAGCTGCTCACTTTTGCCCGTTGCATTAACCGCTAAGGTTAGATCTGGGGTAAGGTACTGCAACCAGTCAATTGTTTGAATCCCTCGATAAAGATCTTCTGAATTTTGGCAAGGAAATTCATGCAGCTTCATTAAGATCCGAAAGGGTAGCCGCGCCCACAGATTAACGTGATACAGCAACGTGCGATCGCCCGCAAACGCCACGCCACAAAACCCCGGCTCTACAGCGTTGGCACCCAACTGTTCTAACTCTTGCGCTGCCAGCATTTCTAGCCCGCGCGCCACTGTTGCAAAATACTGATTCATTCATGAGACTCATAACTGCAAGGAACGGTGAAGACCACTCGCCCTTAGCAATTATATCGATCGTCAGAAGAGCTTATGAAACTTCACCCCGAGGAAAGGTGTCATGACTGCCCGCCCGGATTAGCAGCCAGCCCACGAGCAGCAAAAGAACACCGCCAAATAGCAAGAAACCTAAGTCAAAGGGCAGCTTGTTGGTTGCATATTCATAAACATGATGAATGCCAAGAATTTGATGGTTAATAATGCCCTCGACCAAGTTGAACAAGCCCCATCCGGCAATGAGTGAACCTAGTAAAATCTTGCCCGACCACGGCACGTTACGCTGCTGTCCAGCGCGAAAAAGTAAATAAAGACCAACAGCGACCATAACGAATACCGCTGCATGGAAATAACCGTCCCATGTCATGTTGATTTTGGCATTTACTAAAGTATCGGGTGGGAAGCGGCTAGAGAGCATATTATGAACTTGCAGAATTTGATGCAGAACAATGCCGTCCACAAAACCGCCTAAGCCAATGCCCAGAAAAATGCCAGCCAAAACCAACGGTCTGCGGTGTAAGTTGTCTGCCATTATTCTTCTCCTTTGCGGATTGTTTTATGGATACATGAATCGCTTTCATTTTCATCGAAGCCTGTATTCTAGCGGAGTTTGAAAACGAAAGAAGCCGGTAAAAAAGGGCGATCGCTCTCAGCGTAACAGTCACAACATTGTTGAATAGGAGTATGAATCTGCTCAAAGCCCCTTTCTTTCAGGACATAAGGAGATTTCCGAATCAGAATATACCCGTGGGGCAGGCATCTTGCCTGCATACTGCTTTCAATGCAGGCAAGATGCCTGCCCCACAAAGGGATTTTAATTGATGGAAATCTCCTAAAATGCATCAACATTATTGAACAAGAGTATGAATCTGCTCAAAGCCCCTTTCCTTTAGGAGAGGGGTTTGGGGAGAGGTCGCTCTCACTGCGTTGCTAACTCAACCTAACCCCTAACCCCTTCCCTACGAGGGCAGGGGAACCGGATCTTTATACCTTCATTCAGCAACGCCAATGCATCTCATTAAGAAGCTGGGAATCAGAATCATTTTGAGCAGCGCTAAATTGCAGTCGGAAAATTCAGTTTTCCTTATTTAGGGCGAAAGATTGATTCAGAGTAGCGTTCAGAGCACCGGAACGTCCCAGTTTTAATTCCGCCCCGTGGTCGATAGCCCTTCCACAATCACTGACGGCGTATAGCACGAACCATTCCAATCGGCATCGCCTCCCAACTCCACCAAATTTTTTAGAGCCGTGTAGACATTGCCTGCAACCATTGTATCTTTCACTCGCCCCGCAATCTCGCCTTGCTCAATCCGGTACCCTAACTCCACATTGACCGAAAACTCTCCAGAAATACCTGCTCCACCCCCTAGCATTTGGTCAACCACAATGCCTTGCTCTAAGGTGCCAATTAAATCGGGGAGCGATCGCGTTCCCGACTCAACAATCAAATTAAATAATCCTGGCGTTGGATAGCTTCCTAACCCCGAACGAAAACCATTGCCTGTAGTGCCGCTAGTCAGCGCCCGTCCGACAGTGCGATCGGTATAGAAAAGCTGGAGTACGCCCTCTTTTATGAAGGTAATGGGCTGAGTCGGCGTGCCTTCATCATCAAAAGGACAGCTAAACGGCCCGGCATCGGGCTGTTGTGACAGAGTAAGGGCAGATGAGGTAATGGGTTCTCCTAGGCGATCGCCCCAGGGCGAAGCCTTCTCCACCACCTGTTTACCATTCATCGCTGCCTGCACAGTGCCCCAAAGCATATCTGCCGCTTTAGACGTGAACAAGACAGGCACTCGTCCGGCGGGTGGAGCGGCATTCTTTTGTGCCCATTCCAAACGCTGCATAACTTGCTGAGCTAGCACCACAGGGTCAAGCCGTCCGCGCTGGGTCTGACCATCCGAAACGCTCAAAAAGTCGTCTCCTCGCACCCACTCTGCCGAGAGGTAGCAACTGAGGGTGGTGTCGGTGTAGCCACAGTCTAAGCCGTTGGAATTGAGCAGACGGATGGTTTCTATGTCGCATTCCCACTCAGAGTCGCAGAGCAACTCGGCGTTAAACTCTCGCAGCAGGGCGATTGCCTCTTTGCCCCATTCCACCAGTTGGTTAACGCTAACTTCTTTGCCAAGGTTAGGATAGTGAGCCTGGGAGGCGGGTGATAGCTCAATGGTTTCAGGTTCGTTAAGTTGACTAATGGCGATCGCCCGTTCCACTAATGCCTGCGGCTCAACCGGACCATAGGCAACAGCTAAACCAGGGCAACCTTCTCGCCAGAGCCTGAGGGCAATTCCTTCTGCCTGAGAACTTTCTAGTTGCTTAAGTCGATTGGCTTCAAAAAAAACAGGACGAGACAAAGACTGCGACTGAAAAACCTCTGCCGCCCCAGCACCCGATCGCATTGCCAGTTCCAGCAATTGCTCTGCCATTAATTCCTGTTGTGACTGATCAGGATTCATAGTATTCAGGACTCATAGTACTCAGAACTCATCGTATGCACCGCTGCTTTACGTACTGAAAATTTTGCCATTGATCTTGGGGTAAACTGCCTCTTAATCTTTTCAAAAACCCCTCAATCTTTTCAAGAATAGAAGCGACTTTACGCCAGCTTAAGTTCTTGCATCAGCCAGAATCCTGCGAACGCTTCCGAGTTTTGGTCAGCCTGCACAGCCACAAAATGGACCTGATTAGCCTCTAGTTTTTTGGCTTCAAACCCTTTAACTTCCGCTTGCAACTCAGCAGTGGGCAGGTTTGCCAAAACCCAAGAGTCATTGGCTCCCGTTTCTAGGACAAGCTGAGGCGGAGAGGGATTGAACCGTAAAAACGCTAGCTCTAATCCTGACATCCAGGCGGCTAGAGGCAGCGCCCGAGACGAGAAAATAATTAAGCCAGGGATAGGCGTATGGGGTGAGAGGTCAAACATTTCGGGCGGGAAAGATTCGCTAAAGCCAATCTCCCACTCTGGCATTTCAGCAAACGCCGAAGTTTCGAGGGTGACAAATGCCCAACGTTCGCCAAGAAGGGCATCGGGGAGTGCCTGAGCGGGCACCTCTGGCAGGATGACGGAAGGATTCACGACAACCTGATAGTTTTCCATTGCTGGATAAACGCGCGTCATGCGTTCTTGAATCCATTGGTTAAGCGCCAGAGTCCGACGGCTAGGAGATGCCAGAATGCCTGTGTCGGCACACGCTTTGGTAATCATGTTATTCATTTGGCGGCGAAAGAAGCGAACCCGATCGGGCGGCTGAGGAGCTTGGGCGATCGCCTTCTCAAGTGCTGCTTTCAGCCAGACTGAGTTAACTTCTGTGTTGCTACAAAATTGGGAGTAGCGGAAGAGGGAATCAGGCTGAGTGCGAACATCAAGGGGACTTTCGCAAATAAGCACTTCCCAGAGTTTTTTCTGCCCTGCATCAAGGACAGGGCGCGAGTAAAAATCTAACTCCCAAATGGTAGTCATGGTGTATGGATGAAATTGACAACGGATGGCTTGATCATACGCCTAAGCGTAGAGCATTAGAAATAAAAATAACGAGTTCTTAAAGTAGTGTCTAGGGCGGTTTTCAGAACACGACTCACAGCATTACATCTCTACACACTGGGAGTTCCGAGTGCTAAAATAGATACATCGAAGAACGATAAAGTCAACCTTATTTTATCTATCCCAGAGAACGCTTAATGAACTCTCAGTTAATCAACGATAGCACGATTCAAGGCACGTTGAGCGAAGCTGCAACTCAACTAAAAAACCACTTCATTCGAGAAGAGGGAAGTGCATACTCTGTTGAAGATCTACAGCAAGCTTTGAGCAACTGGCTAGAACTCTCTGTTGAATCACTTCTGGATGATGTTTTGTTCCATGTCTTAGAAGGCGATCGCGCCTATGCATTTAACCGTCGTGCGTTTGAGTTGGAAATGCAAAGGCTTCAGACTGCTCAGTCAGAGCAGCCGTCTCAAAACGCTTCTGAGTCTACTTCTGAGCCTATTTCTAAAGTTACAGATAGTCAGGTTGCAGCCTAGAGATTCTTACAAATTTTAGCCGTGTTTCCTCCAACAATCACCATGAAACTTTTCGATTATCCCACCGCGATCGCCCAACAACAGCGTCAATTACTTCAAACCGAGCAACATATCCGCAGGCTTCAAGATATTCTTAATCATTTAACGGCTGCCATTGATACCTCGATCGCCTTCGACCCAGACTTTAAAAATGATGCTCAGCGTAAAGCCAGACGAGTTGAAATGATGGCATCTGCTGAGTATCGTAAAGCCGTCGCAAACCTGCTAATTGCCCAAGACAAGCGCACCGAAATTGAGATCGATTTAAACCTACTGCGCAACCAGCTTTCTATCCTCAAGCTAGAAATGCGAGAGACTATCACGAACCGCGAACTTCAACTCGTTGATGCCGCCTAATTTACAGCCTAATTTCCATTCAAGGCGTGCCATTTAAGCGCTACCCTTATCCCTGGCTTCTTAAAGAAACTAGGGATCTTTTGATGCTCTCTTACATAGATCTATTTTCTACCGACGAACTCGTCCCCACATCCGCTATAATCCCGTAGCTATGGCGTTACCTTCTCACTCATGACTGCTAAACGAATCTTTATGACAGGTGCCAGTGGATGCATTGGTCACTATATTGCCGATGCTCTAATCCGTGACACAACCCACGACTTATTTCTGTTTGTTAGAGATCCCCAAAAGCCGAAGTTTGATTACAATGCTCGTCCTGGAGTCACGATCATTCAAGGCGATATGCATGATATTGAGCAGGTCGGCAGGCTCTTGAAAACAATAGACATTGCCATTTTGGCAGCGACCTCTTGGGGCGGGGCGATCGAAACGCAAGACATTAATGTGGTTAAAACAATTCGGCTGATGAATCTGCTAGATCTGGAGGTGTGTCAGCAGGTTTTATATTTTTCGACTGCCAGCATTTTAGGGCGAGACAATCAACCGTTGCTGGAAGCCGGAGACATTGGCACAGACTACATTAAATCGAAATACCAATGCCATCAACAGTTGGCAAAGTTGGCGATCGCCCCCAAAATTACGACACTCTTCCCTACCCTAGTCTTTGGTGGAGATGAGCAAAAACCCTACTCTCACATTTCTGCCGGCATCGGCGACATTGTTAAATGGATGAATCTCATTCGCTTTTTTCAAGCCGATGGCAGCTTCCACTTTCTCCATGCCAAAGACATTGCCCAAGTTGTGCTGTGTCTGCTAGAGCATCCTCCTGAGCTAGATGATCCTCACGAATTTGTCTTAGGCAACCCGGCATTGACCGCCGACCAAGCCATTGCCGAAATCTGCGCTTACCTCAAAAAATCAATTCTGTTTCAAATTCCGCTATCCATTCACTGGGCAAATTTCTTTATTAAAGTATTCCGCATTCAAATGGCGGAGTGGGATCGGTTCTGCATTGAGTATCGGCATTTCACCTATGCCCATCCAGTCAGTCCGAGTAGTTTTGGGCTAAGCGGCTACTGCCCAACAGTAAAGGATCTGCTGCGGATTAGTGGAATTCCAGCCGGGCGTTAACCCACAAGAATGCTTAAAAGCTGTGGACTAAACTTTGCTGAATTTGCGTTTGCATCTGCTCTATGCTCATCGCAGGTTCTTGGCAACTCAACCCCTGACAAACCAGTCCAACTGCACCTGCTGGCAACTCTGGCGTTAACTGCTGCATCACCGTGGGTAGGTAATGTCGTTCTAAACCAACCGTTGCCCGAATACGCACAAGCGTCGGGTTAGAAAGCCAGTCGAGGGCAGAGAAGAGACTGGGACAAGCCTGAGGCGATTCTTGCATGATCCGCGCGAATGACTGAAGCGCTTGTTCAGCCCGATCGCGGTACGACAAATCTTCAGTGGCAAGGGCAAGGCGTATGAGGTTGGCGATCGCCACACCATTGGCTGAGGGTGTGGCAGTATCATCAAAGCTGCGCTCCCGAACGACCAAATTAGCGCTGGCATCAGTGTTGTAATAACCGCCTTCGATGCTCCACAAAAACTCATCGAATTCAGCCTGAACCTGGGTAGCATGGCTCAGCCAGTCGTTGGAGGTCGAGGTAAAGAGAGAGGCTTGGTCGAGGTCGAGGAGAGCCTTAATAAACAGAGCATAGTCTTCAGATTGGGCAATAACAGCGGGGTTGCCATTATAGTTAAGACGATGAAAGCGACCCCTTGAACCAGTCTCAGAGTGAGCGTCCTGCCATTGTTGATCTAGAATAAACTGTGCAGATTGGGCAGCAAGATCAAAATACTCTGGTTTTTGAAAGACAACCGAGGCTCTGGCTAAACCCGAAATCATGAGGCTGTTCCAAGCCACGATCATTTTAGTGTCGGTAACTGGAGGAATACGTCCTGCCCAAGGATAGGTTTTGGCGTCTTGGTTGTTGCGGGCGGGTGGAAATGTTGCAATATTTGCTGCGCCGTAGCGAATGATAAACAGCTTTTGTAGAGAAGCTTCTATCGTTTCAGAAAACGCTTCAGACCGCTGACGTTGGAGAACTATCTTACCCTCAAAATTGCCTCCAGGCGTGATGTTGAAGTGAGTTTTAAGTTCTGCTAATTCATTGGCAGTCAGAATCTGTTCCAGTTCTTGATAACTCCAGACATAGAAGTTGCCTTCTTCAGGCTCAACATCTTCGGGAGTGGCAAAATTATCGGCATCTTGGGCGGCGTAGAAGTAGCCCTGGGGAGCCATCATTTCGCGCTTCAGCCAGGTAACCGTGTGGGCGATCGCCCGTTCAAAGGCTGGCTCTTGAACACCTACGCTCCACAAATCAGCAAGATATTCAACAATTTGCCCATTGTCGTACAGCATTTTTTCAAAGTGAGGAACCGTCCAAGTAGAATCAACCGTATAACGATGAAAGCCACCGCCCACAGCGTCAAAAATTCCACCTAATGCCATATCCAGCCCTCGCTGCCGACAGATTGCCAGGGCATCGTAGCGAGAGGTTGGGAAATTAAAGCGACTTAACCTCAAGGCAGTTGCTGCATAAGGAATCATGGGAAAACTGGGACCCATCCCTCTAGAGC
The DNA here is from genome assembly GCA_019358855.1 of Timaviella obliquedivisa GSE-PSE-MK23-08B. Classification (NCBI taxonomy): domain Bacteria; kingdom Bacillati; phylum Cyanobacteriota; class Cyanophyceae; order Oculatellales; family Oculatellaceae; genus Timaviella; species Timaviella obliquedivisa. The sequence goes on from JAHHII010000006.1 coordinate 139,249, forward strand.
TAAGAATACCGGCGCTATACTCCAAACCATTGCGCAACAGGTCATTACTCAAATCACTGATGCCTAGGATTGCCCTTTGCTGGAGGCGATCGAAAATTTCCCCTTTTATAGTTTGTAGCTTCTCAGTTTCAGTGTCATAAAAGTGGCGAATGGCTTGCAGGGTTTGCAAAAATCCGGGTCTGCCGTACTTAGGGTCTACCGGAAAGTAAGTACCGCCATAAAAGGGGAGGCGATCGTCGGGCGATAGAAAAATATTGAGAGGCCAGCCGCCTTGTCCGGTCATCGCTTGCAACGCCTGCATATAAATGCTGTCGATGTCGGGACGTTCTTCGCGGTCAACTTTAATGGGTAAAAAGTTGGCGTTCATGTAATCGGCGATCGCTTCGTCAGAAAAAGCCTCGCCTTCCATGACAGTGCACCAATGGCAGCTAGAGTAACCAATAGATAAAAAGATTGGCTTATTCTCTTGACGGGCTTTTTCCAAAGCTTCTTCCCCCCAAGACCACCAATCAATTGGATTTTCAGCGTGTTTCCGCAAGTATAGGCTTTGAGATTGAGCAAGACGATTAGTCATAAAAAAGCCCGATGCACCTTAATAAAACGTTATCAACCAAATCACCTGATTAATAAACAGTATCACGCTGATAATGACTCAATTACTCTCGTAAGAGAGAGGAAAACCGTCATTTACGAGCCGTTTTTCCGAACCTTCTTCCTTTGAAATTTCCTGAGATTTTTACATTTTGCTCGCTAAAATTAAAGATAAGAACGAGCGTCTCTTTAATGAGATGTCTCGCTCCTCACACCTAAACCGTTCCTGGTCAAAAGCTGGGAACTTTTTTTATGGGCTTGATTCTGGGCTTGATTGGCGAATCAGCCATTGGTCAAACTCTGCGATCGCCTTGCTCTAAATTAACAAGGTCAAACTTTCACTAGGCAGGCATGACTAAGGCAAGCTGCTGATGGGCTTGCCACAACGCCTCATCTGAAATACCGCTGACAGCCAAATCAAGATCAGATTGCCAGTGCCATGGAGCATCACCTCGAAGAGAACCAAATAGAATTATCTTGGTTGCCCCAAAATCTTGCCTCAAAATTTGGGCGCATTGTTCTGCCACCGCGATCGCTTCTTGACGACGGCGTTCTAGTAAATCGGGCGAATAGACTGGCATCATATCCCAATCTTAAAGCAACTGATTGCGTTCAGGGGCACCCAACCGATTTAAGGAATTGTTAGCGCGATCGCTGGGCTGAACAGCAGACGGAACAGGTGCTGGGACACCCCACTTTTGTTGGAGTCGTTGCAGCAATACATCTTGTTGATTATGAAAGATGCGTAGATCGCCTGCACCGTAATTAATAATGGTGAACCAAATTAAGCCGCGATCGCGCGTGGGCACAACTCCGGCTAAGGCGCTAACTTCATTTAAAGTACCAGTTTTAACCACTGAATTAGCCGGGAGCGATCGCCCCTTCAGCGTCCCCACGTCTCTTCCCATAACTGGAAACAAATTCCCGACATTCAACTGCTTGTCCTGCAAATAGCCCTGAATAGTCAACATCATTTGAGTCACAGCGCGGGGCGAAATTTGATTGTTTGTACCTAGCCCAGAGCCATTTTCCAACGTAATTTCGATCGCCGGAACCTGAGCAACCTCAGCCGCCTTCTTGGCAATAGCAGGCGCACCTCCCAACAAATCTGCCATCATTTCCGACATAATGTTGTTGCTGTAAATGTTCATTGCCTTAAGAATGCCGACCAACTGCATCGACTGATGCCGAATCAGGGGTCTAGAAGGCGGAATGGTTTGGATAACCTGCACTCCGCCATTAATTTTGACTTGTGGGCGAGGCGTTCCAGCAGGCATCTGCTCAAATTGTGCCTTAACCTCACCATTCCATAGGTTCGGGTCTAGTCCTTGTTTCAAAAAATTTCCTGCAATCCTAGGATTAACTTCATAGTTCATGGCAAAATTGCCTGCAATTAGCAAGTTGCCTGTAACCTGGTTAATCCCGGCTTGGTTAAGGGCATTTCCCAGCGCCACGGCTTCTTCCCACACAAAAAAGGGATCCCCCTCGCCTTGCACAATTAAGTCACCCTTCAGTACGCCTCCCTGAATTGAGCCAGTTGTGCTGACTAGGGTATTGAATTGATGATCTGCGCCCCAGGTCGATAACGCGACTAGCGTCGTTGCAACTTTGGTTAAAGAGGCTGCCGGAATTGCCGTAGTTCCCAAGTGGTCAGCCAGCATCTGCTCCTCTTCCTGCATCCAAATACCCTGGGCATTGGTTGAGTAACCCAGGCTGCCCAGAGACTTAAGCTGCTGCTGAATGATTGTCACGGCATCAGGGTCGGGCTGAGTGAGCGATCGCAGGAGCGCCGTATTTAAAAACGACGACCAGGGCACAGCCTGTAAAGGTTCTACCTTGGGCGAATGATTGAGAAAAAGGGAAAGCAAACTGGAAGCGATGCCTGAAGCGATGCCTGAAGCGATGACTGCTAACACGAAGAACTGCCTTTTTGAAATGCTGAGCCTTTAATGATCAATACACAGGATAATGCATAGTTTAGAAAGTGGTGTTTTTCAAACTGACCTTTCATTGATTTTCAACGCTGATTTATTTTCAATCAGTCTATCTTCACAAAATGGCAAAACCTGATCAAAATCAAGTGCTGCGTCAACTGCCTATCGTAGTAGGAGCGATCGCAGGCACTCTGCTGATGACGAACCGCCTCTTCACAGTGGATTTAACTAACTCCCAATCTCGCTCTGATGCCCTGGGTATTATTATCAGCGCGGTACTGATTCTGACAGGACTCCTTTGGCAACGGGTTCAACCCAAGCCTCCTGATGCAGTGGTATTAATTGGAGAAGAGGGCTTTGAGTTGGTGAAAGATTTACCAGAAGCAGTCAGAACCGAGCTAGCGTGGGCTTCGCACTTATTACTAACTAACACCGTAACGCGATCGCTGGTGGTTTGGTACGACGGTAAAGTGCTGCTGCGGCGAGGCATCCTCAGCCCCAAGGCAGACGTAAAACCTGGGGCGATCGTACAACGAGTGTTATCGACCCAGAAGCCCGTTTACCTAGTCAGTCTAAAAATTTATCCAGGGCGAATCGAGTTTGACTACTTGCCCGAAAACACTCAAGGCATAATTTGCCAACCCCTTGGCGATCGGGGGGTTCTGATACTAGGCGCAAACGCTCCCCGCAGCTACACCCAGCAAGATGAAAATTGGGTCACTGGCATTGCAGACAAGTTAGCGAACACACTCAGCCAACTTTCTACTTAAAGGCGCTAAGAAAAAACCCCTGCAAAGTCCCTTTCCTTCAGGAGAGGGATTTAGGGAGAGGTCGCGCGCGCGTCTGCCCTTAATCGTCCATCTATGCCGCCCCTGGCGGAGCGTAGGTAACCCGAATCCAATAAGCTTCTTTTTTGCCCGTCGCCTCAAACGTTTGAGCCATCACATCTTGGAGCGCTATCTCGTCGAAAATAGCATACCCTGAACTTCGCAAAACTGTGGGATCAGGGGCAGGCTTGCCGTTTTCATCAACCAGCACCGCCACAATCACAGCGCCAGAAAGATTGCGATACCCAGCGACATTTGGGTAAGAGCCATTGATCTCGCCTTGCTGAATCGAACCAGTCACAGGGCGATCGACCCCTAGCCAGGCTTGTCCTGACTCTGCCCATTTTTGTCCTGCTTGCACATAGTCACTGTCGCCTGTCCCAGCTTCGTTGTAGGTTAACTTATTCCGAAGTTCTTGGTTACGAGCCAGCAGTTCTTGATTAATTTGGGCTTGCGATCGCTCAGTGGGTACAGTGGGCGACGGACTTGCCGCTACGGGTTCGCTTTCGCCACCCAATGCCGCAGCACCAGGGGTAGCAGTGGGTTGTGGCGAGGGCGTAGGAGTTGGAGAGGAAGTCACTGAACCCGGAGTCAAACCAGGGGTTTGCGTCGGCTGAACTGGGGGGCGAGGCGGCGGTTGGACTGTAACTCTAGGCGGAATGTAAGGAATAAAGGGTGCCTGAGTTTGGGGCACGGTAAAGGTAGGAGCGGTGTTGCCAAGGGGAGGAAATTGGAAAGAAGACCCAAATCCCCATAAAGAGCTAGAAGGAGTATTAAACGAAGGCAGAGGAGGCAATGTGGTGGGTGAGAGGGGCGATGAAGCCTTAGGCAAAGGCGTAATAGAGAGAGAGGAGGGCGTTTGAGCCAGGGGAGGCAAAATAATTTCGGGTGTTTGAAAATCTGGCACGCGCCCTTGTTCAGCGGCGGTTAGATCCACAACATCAACGGGGCTGGGCAACTCAGGTTCTTCTAGCCCTGGAGCATTGGAAAATAGCCTGGGGAGCAGCAGGAGAAGCGGCAGATGCAGCGCTAAAGAAGCGATCGCCGACAAAGCAGCCGGCTCTTGCATCCAGCGTTGAAAAACTAGAGGTAGACCCTTAACCCGGACTGAGGATGACATATATCCCATTTAGCCAATCGCCTTACGAACTTTAACAAGGTTAGCGAAAGTTTTTAAAAGCATCATCCCATCTTAGCCCGATCGCCCCTCTTTAATTCTTTCGCAACTGGCGCTACCTCATCGGGATAATGTGGAAGGCGAGATCGTCAAGTGCCTCTGAGAGTCAGCAGATCTAAAGAACTGCGATCGTGAGGCTGTATTCTCCAATCGCATCAGGCTTCTGCGCTTCAGGGACAAGCCTCACTCGGATTCGATAGTCACCTGTACTAGAGAGAATACCCGACCAATTTCTACTGCCTGTGTATAAGTTTGTGCCATCGGGTGCAAAGATTTGCACTTGCAAAAATTGACTGGTGCCAGTTGTGCTGGTCTTTAGAGTTTGACCAGATGCAGCATTAAGCACATAGTCTCGTGTTTGAGTGCCTTGTACTTTGCCTCCAACTGTGGCAGCCGATGTACCGGGTGCAAACGACACACGTTCAGAAGCTGGTGGATTGACAGGAGCAGGTGGACTGACAGGAGCAGGTGGACTGACAGGAGCAGGTGGATTAACGGGAACAGTTGCAGTGACCTTTAGCAAGTCACCGCGAATCCAACCCCGGGCTCTTGAAGTTGGAAATTCGACGAAATACCAAATAAAGCCATCTGGGGCGTTGGTTTGATTGAGAACGTTAACCCGATCGCCACTTAGCCCCTGGTGCCGAATTTGTGAACTAGTTGAAGGCTCGGCTCGAACATTGACCCGACTACCCGACGAAGATTGAATTGTTGCCGTATCTGCTAACACGGGCAACGCAGCAGCCCATATCATCAGCACAGCAGTCATTAAAGCTGAACCGTATTTAAATTTCATTGGCTAATTTGATTAAAAGGTTATAGCTAAGATTCCTGCTAGCAGGGAGTTTCAAGACTTTTTCGAGTCAGATTAAACTATGCTAAGTGTAAAATACCATAGCTCAAGGTCGATCGCGTCACTCTGTCTAGAGGAACTACTAATGAGTCTTGAGAGACACTAAGAGCAGAATTTTCTAGCCTGAGATCTCATTAAGCTAGATTGGAATCTCATAAGGGTTGTATCTAGAGAGCAGTGAACAAACAAGGCTCTGGGCTTGGCGATCGCCTCAAGATATCAGCAAGGGATCGCCTATTTTTTGAAAATCAAGGAACACAAGGTCATTTTGGTGTATCTAATTTGAATCAGGACAAAATTTGTGGTGTAAGCGAGTGAATTCTATCCCAGCCTTTGATCTAACCCAGCAGTACAAACTCATTGGGGAAGAAGTTAGTGCGAAAACCCTAGAGGTACTTGCCTCAGGGCATTACATCAACGGTTTGACCGTAGAGCGCTTTGAACAACAGTTTGCTAGTTATGTGGGTACAACCCATTGCATTGGCTGTAATTCGGGAACCGATGCTTTGTACTTGGCATTGCGCGCACTCGATATTGGGGTCGGCGATGAAGTGATCACAACGCCTTTCACGTTCATCTCCACGGCTGGCATGATTAGCGCAGCGGGAGCAACTCCAGTTTTTATCGATGTCGATCCCCAGACGTTTAATCTAGACCTAGACCAAATTGAAGGGGCAATTACGCCGCGCACTAAAGCCATTATTCCAGTGCATCTGTTTGGACAACCTGTAGATATGACGCGGTTAATGGCGATCGCGCAGTTTCATCATCTTTGGGTCATTGAAGATGCGGCACAGGCGGCAGGAGCAGACTGGGGCGGCGCAAAAGTTGGTAGCCTCGGGCACATTGGCTGCTTTAGCTTCTATCCCACTAAAAACTTGGGAGCCTGTGGAGATGCCGGAGCCATCCTGACTCAGGATGGAGCGATCGCATCTCGGATTAGAATGCTGCGTAACCATGGACAACAGCAGCGCTATAGCTCTGAGGCAGTAGGCATCAACAGTCGGTTAGATGCTTTGCAGGCAGCGATTTTGAGCATTAAGCTGAATTATTTGGAAGGGTGGAATACCCAGCGGCGGGCGATCGCGGAACGTTACGATCATGTCCTCAGCCATCTTCCTGGCGTTACTGCCCCAAAATCTTTATTAGGGCACGTTTGGCACCAGTACACCCTCCAAATTAAGGGCGATCGGCGCGACTCGGTTCGTCAAAAGCTGCAAGCTCAAGGCATTGGCTCTATGGTCTACTATCCAGTGCCGCTGCACTTGCAGCCTGTTTACGCAAATTTAGGATATCAACCCGGACAACTGCCCGTATCAGAACAGTTAGCCCAGGAGGTGTTGTCTCTACCGATGTTTCCTGAGCTTTCGCAGGAGCAACAGGAGCAGGTTCTTTATGCATTGAAGGACAGTCTGGCTTAGGGGCAGCTTTTGGAAGGGGCGATCGGTGACTTAGCCTTCAGCCTATCTGTTTTTTGCCTTAGCGCCATTTATGATTTAAACCAGCCTCTCATGATTAGCTCATGATTAAAGAAGACTCATTAATGAGGACTAGATGACAGCGAGGCAGAGCCACACCTACTTCACGCCCGAAGAGTATTTAGAAATCGAGCGCATTAGCCTGATTAAACATGAATATCTTGAAGGGCAAATTGTCGCAATGGCAGGCGCAAGCAAAGCTCATGTCATGCTTACAGGTAGCCTTTCCGCTCTAATTCTTAATCATCTCCGAGGCACAAGCTATGTTTCCTATGCGACTGACATGAAGGTGCGTCTGCCTGCTTCTCGGTTGTTCTACTATCCTGATCTGGCGGTAACTTGCCATGAAGAGGATAGAAATTCTGATGAAGACTTTATCTCTCATCCCAAACTATTAATTGAGGTTTTGTCTAAGTTGACGGAGGCATGTGATCGAGGTGAAAAATTTGCAGATTATAAAGCGATCGCTGAATTTGAGGAATATCTACTTGTTCACCAAGATCAAGTTCTAGCAGAACGATTTCAACGCAAGTCCCACAACCTTTGGGTTCCCACTATCTATCAAGCTGGGGAAACGCTGCAACTATCGAGATTGGGTTTTCCTGCCCAATGTCCACTCTCTACAACAACTTAGCACAACTGACTTTTCGCTGAAATTTCTTTGCGCCGAGATCATAGGCTGAAACTTTGAGAACTGGCGATCGCACCTCTACGAAAGTTCTCAATCCTATTTCTGAATCCCTTGCTGAAAGGTTTTGATCGCCTCTACATGATTCACCATGTTAATACAGCGTAGGAGTAACTCCAGATTAATTCCCGGTACGGCTTCGCTGTTCGCAATCTTTTCGTAGCGCAACTGATTCTCTTCTTCCCGCAAATGATGGATCTCTAAAACCCCATCCTCCCAAAACCAAACTTCGGCGATCTTGAGCCGCTTGTAAGCTTCTAATTTGTTGATCCCACCACTAGTGAACACAACTTCGATCGCTAACTCAGGACGCGATCGACCTGCTGCAAGTTTGTATGATTTATCAGCCTCTCGTTTTACAGCACCAGACTCGCTTTCCAGAGTCATAGAGCCAGTTGGATTAAAATCAAAACCTGCCATCAGCAGATAAATTTCTAAAAGAGCACCGATTCTTTCCTTGACTGTTTCATGCGGTTCACCAGGCATTTGTCGAATCTCCAAAATTCCATCTAAAAAAGAGAGGCGATAGCCAGGGCGATCGAGCAACTGCTCAACGGCTTTGAACTCTCGCCAAGTAATGCCCTCAAATAAGAGCGGAGTCTGGTTTTGAGGTTTGGCTAAGGTCGTTGTCATGAGCTTCTAACCTAGTAATTTTGCAGGTAGGACGTTGGCTCTGTTTAGCGAAAACTCTAACATACGAGGCACCTTGCGGTATCTGCGGAGCAGCGCACCTTTAGCAGCAGGCATTGTGCTCCCAATGTGCCCCAAAATCCTGATAAAGTCTTAAAAACATTAGCCGCAGTTCTTTTCAAGTTTATGATCACCTCCGTCCCTGTTGCTGAACAAGATTGGTCGCCCCTTTTACAACAGCTTTTAGAAGGTCAATCTTTAGATATGCTTCAAGCTGCCAACCTGATGCAAGGATGGCTGACCGAATCCATCTCGCCTGTTATGTCGGGAGCAATTTTGGCAGCAATTCAGGTAAAAGGCGTTTCTGCCAGCGAGTTAGCAGGTATGGCTCAAGTGTTGCAGTCGCAGTCGTTAGGTAGTTCTATAGCAGCCTCTTCCGCTTCGTTATCTGCTCCAGCATTATCTGCTCCAGCATTATCTGCTCCAGTAATAGACACTTGTGGCACGGGTGGCGATGGTGCTTCTACGTTTAACATTTCTACGGCAGTTGCTTTTGTGGCGGCAGCGGCAGGAATAGCAGTAGCAAAACATGGCAATCGGGCGGCTTCCAGCAAAGTGGGTTCAGCCGATGTTTTAGAAGAATTAGGCGTTAATTTGGGGACTGCACCAGAGCGAATCAAGGCAGCGTTGTCAGAAGTTGGGATTACGTTTTTGTTTGCACCCGGCTGGCATCCAGCAATGAAGCATGTCGCACCCTTAAGAAAAATGTTGAAGGTGCGAACGGTCTTCAATTTGCTAGGCCCGTTAGTCAATCCGTTGTGTTTAACAGGGCAAGTGATGGGCGTTTTTAATTCGGGGCTTGTGGAAACGCTTGCAGAGGCGCTTAACCAGCTAGGTCGGCAAGAGGCGATCGTGCTGCATGGTCGAGAGAAACTAGATGAGGCAGGGTTAGCAGATTTAACTGATATGGCAGTGCTTTCGGGCGGACGGGTGCAGTCCTTCGTTCTTGATCCTATGGAATTAGGGCTAAGGGCTGCACCCACTAGCGCTTTGCGGGGAGGTGAAAGACTAGAGAATGCAGAAATTTTGCGATCGGTGCTGCAAGGGAAGGGAACTCAGGCGCAAACCGAGGTAGTGGCGCTGAATGCAGCTTTAGCGTTAAAGGTTGGCGGCAGGGTGGCGATCGATCCGACTGATCCATCTGCTTGTTATCGCCAGGGGATTAGTATTGCTCAGGATATTCTTGCCAGCGGGGCAGCTTGGACAAAACTAGAGCAGTTGGTTAAGTTCTTAAAAGATTAGCGTTCCTGAAATTCCACTTCATTTTCACGAATCGTAATGTCGTAGTTACCAAAAAAGTCGTGACCCAATAAGCCCAAAGTCAGTTCGGGGCCTCCCATCGCGACCAAAACATTCTGGGCGATCGCTCCCCCCACTTCCATCGAATCAACGTAGCCCAACGAGAAAGATACGCCTTGAGCGCTGGCGGTATCTACCCTGGTTTCGCCCACCGAGCGAATTCCTAGTGCCGTTGCCATTCCTGATGTAATCAGAGTGCCACTGGCTCCGGTATCAACAATCATTTCATAGATTTGACTGCCATTGAAAGTGACAGCAATCACTGGAGTATTTCCGGCACGTCTGACAATGGGTGCAAAAAAGGCGGCACTGCTGGCGACACTGATGTTACTGGGACGGCTAGAAGTTGCCCGTGACGGAGCCAGAGGAGTGGCAGCAGCTTGGGGCGTGGCAGCAGCGATCGCACGAGGCGGTGCCAGATTGGGACGGCTAGATGAAGATCTTTTAACCACAATACCGGGATTGTTAGAGGTCGGTCGATCGCTTTGCTGCTGGGCAAATGCTAGGTTGCGGCGGTAGTCTTTAAGTTTTAGCGCTGCCTCAGCATAATGCTGGCTAGATTTTGGAACCGTGGACAATAGCTGAATTGCCTGTTGCCAGCGCTCTGAAACCAGGTGCCAGTCGTCTTTCGATTGGGCAGACTGGCTAATGTTGAAGGCACTAGAGGCACGAGCAAGACCCAAGGCATACGCATCTGGCTGCGTTACTGGAATCGAACTTGCTGCTGGAGGAACTGCCACTTGAACCGGAGACTGAACTTGAGAAGCGCTAACTGTCTGGCGATCGCCCTCCAGATGACTGACAACTGGGCGATCGCTACAAGCACCGACCACCGCCAAAGAACCTGAAAGAAGTGCAATCACAGAACGGTGCAGCCTAGACATAGCAATGCGCAATAAGGGTTTCTCTCCTCAAGTTTTCCCTTAAAGGGAGGGTAGAGTAACAGACCTATTGCGCTTGCTAGAGGCTAGGTTCGCCAAAGCGATGCATTATCCTTGACGGTTTACCACCTGCTGAAGTTCGTCGGCTAAGCCCGACTCTTGAACACAAACCGCATAAAGCTGAACAGAGCTTAGACCTGGGATTGTCTGCTGGGCTTGAGTGATAGACATTCCTGGAGTACTGCAAAAGTTAGAAACAACCTGACCGTACTGTTCAGTCGTACCGACCAAGTTTGTCAAATTATTGGTGCTTTCCAAGGTAGGGACGAGTCGTCCAATGATTTGGTCTGCCAGAAGAGTAGTCGATTCGGGCGAAGCGATCGGGATGAGACTGCTACGGGCGATCGCAGTTTGCACAGCGTTCTTTAACGTTGCTGCGCCATTAGGACTCGTCAAAAAGGACACCATCATTTCGGGGCTAATGCTGGGGTTGCCTGCAATCACCGTCTTCAGCCCAACTAAGCCAACCGCCGCTGCCACATCTGAAACGGTGCTCAGATAGTTGTCATAGGGAACCGCCGCCTTCGGTTCGCCATTGGCACACAGCACCGAACCATCGGCTTGAGCCCCTGCTGCCAGGTCAACGCCGCCTTGCTCTCGACAAGCATTCAGCGTAGTCTTGATATCCGGAGAAAACATCATCATCAGCTTTTGCAGAGCCGGGGAAGAGTTGGCTTGGGGCGGCTCAGCGGCTACAGCCGGGAACAAACCACCCAAAAATAGAAAACCACAGAGCCCTAAAGCCGAAGAAATCCGTTGATTCATATAATTAATGTCTACTCGCTAGGTACTGGCTGCTACTGTCTACAAATGACTTGCCGCATTGTCCGCATATTAGCAGGTAAATCTAGACGCATGGCTTGCTGAATGACGGAGGAAGGCACAGGAATGTTAGGAGTTGCGGCAACAGAGTAAGTCAGCAAAGTTCCTGCATAATAGTCTTGCAAATTTAGGGAGGCTGTAAAGTCTGAAAAACTGCCCCTCTCCAGACAAAACTGAATCTGTTGCCAGGAATTTTGCTGGGCAGTTTCAACCACTTTCAGATAAATTTCGACCTGAACGCTTAACATCCAAAAAGCTTTACTAGCTACTTGGTAAAGCCTTTTGGGGTTGCGAGCGCAGTCGCCTAAAATGTCACTTTGAATTAAGTCGGGGAAAAACTGTACCCAGCGAGGATAGTCAGTGACTTGCTGCCAAACACAGGCACGCGACAAAGGAACATACATTTGAGCGGTTACGGCTGCCCCCCAGGCAGAGTGCGATCGCGTGGTTAATAAGACCTCACCCTCCAGTAAGCAGGCTTGTTTTTTTTGATTCGACCCAGTTGTGAGGTCATAGGAAGTTAATAAAGCTACAGTTCCATTGGTCATTCTTTAGCGGCTCCTCATCACATTACCCATGGACGCGGTTGTAGCGTCCCTATGTATAGCAACCTCAGTAGAGACACTCAAACTTTTTTGAGTTAATTTACAAATCCTGCTCTTGGCTCACGGGTGTATAAACACATACTACGTAAATAAATGATATTTGTAAATTACGTAGAATTTTCAGTTGTCAAAAGCAGAAAACATGTGCAGTCCTCTGATGCATCTTTGTTCGTTATAGCCTCAAGCTGTCTGCTCAATAAAAATGTTCTGTTTAGCTCTGATAAAGATTTGACAAATACTTGAGCAAGAGCGCTAAGTTAGCAACCCCTTGAGATGCTTACTCTGGGACTGGCTGCTTGATTTACTTGCTTTTAGATTCAGTTGCCTGGGTCAATCTGGGTTAATCTGTCTACTTTGTCCTCCCAGAATTGCGCTCTCATGCCACAATTAGTTTCGACTCTTTCAGTTTATGTAGAGGCAAAAAGTCTGTGAGGCGTTCTCCTAACCTGGCTCTAACTATCTTTTTATATGTTGCGGGTATCTTGCTGGTACTTATGGCAGCGGTGCTGTTAATTCAAACTTTTGCAAAAGTAACCATTCCGACAACAGCAATTGGGGCACTGGTATTGCTAGCAGTGGGGGCAGGCATCTTAGCAGGGGTGCGTCGATGATAGAAGCCAGAAGAAGATCGTTTTGAGGACAGCCAACCTAAGAATTAGCGAATTGTCTTAGAGTAGATAGCAATGAAGCGACAGATTAGACCTGCGACAACTGTGTTTTTGACCATCCTCTGTATCGCCATTGTGACATGGGTATTGAGGGGGGCTGGGTTCTTAACTTTTTTGCCAGGGGGAGTTTTGTGGATGCTAATTTTTATGACGGTTGGTGCTGGGGTATTTAGTGCAATTCAGGGAACAAGGCGGTAAGCAAGATGGCAAGACCTGTTGTCAGAGTAACGCTAGAAGAAATTGAGCAATATCGCACTGAGTTAGCAGACGACCCGATCGCCCTCAGAGCATTAGAGATGATTGAAGACTGCGAAGGTGATTTAGAGGATGCGGCGATCGCCCTCGCCTTGCATGTGGGTCAAGAGCCTGATCAGTCGGATAACTGGCTTGACGGGGTTGCTAAGCGCTGGCGGGTTTCGCTGTGCAGTGGTGAACTTAAAGAGAATTTGCTGGCGGGATCAGTGGCTCAGGCGGTGCGATCGCTTTCTACTGATACAATGTTGCCTTCTGCCCTAGCTACGCCGATCGCCCTCTATGTCCTAAAAACTGGCGTAGAAGCCTTTTGCCAACCACTTCAGGAAAAGCTCTAAGTTCTGAACAAAGATCTTTTATGATTCCTGCTTCATGCATCCATTGGGCTTCCGAATGAATCAGCCTTTATCTCCAAATTCTCAAGTTCGTGCTCACGTCTTTATCTCTGGCAAAGTTCAGGGGGTCGGTTATCGTGCCTCTGCCTGGGATATGGCAGTTCTTTTACACATTAATGGCTGGGTGCGTAACCTGCACGATGGGAGAGTAGAAGCCATTTTTGAAGGTTCTCCTAACGCTATTGAAGAGATGATGCGCTGGTGCCACCAGGGTTCACCCGTTGCGCAAGTGAGCCAGGTTACGGTGGAATACGAATTTGCCGAAGGACTCAAAGGGTTTGAGGTAGAGCGGACGCGCTGACTAGTAAAACGACTCAGCGGGAACAAAGGACAAAACACAAGGAGTCATCCAAGTTGTAAAGTGAATAGTGATTAGTGATCTCAGCGATCGCCAGATCTTCAAGAATATCTGGGCAACCTATACCCAATCCCTCCCTCACCGTTCTCATTATGGATTCTCTTCCTCCTACTCAATCCGCTCAGGTTCGGCAAACTCGCCAGCAGTTTGTTAACCCAGAGGATTATCTTTCATACGAGCTAGGTAAAGCAGTACGAGAATTGCCGCCGCTCTATACGCGGGTGCTGGCAGGAACCTTGACAGCAATTGTGATGGGGACGATTGGCTGGGCGTATCTGAGTAAAATTGATGAGGTGGCAGTCGCCCAGGGCGAAATTATTCCGACATCGCAAATTCGTCCAGTGCGGGCATTAGAGGGTGGGGTGATTAGCGAGATCAAAGTTAAAGAGGGCGATCGGGTGAAACAGGGCGATGTGCTGATTAAGCAAGACCCCGCTCTATCGAAAACAGAAGTCGATCGCATCCAGCAAAATGTTGCCCTTGTCCGGCAAGACGTGGCTCGGCTAGACGCAGAAAGCAAAGGCAATAGCAGCAGTGGTTCCGCCATTCAAGATCAGTTGATTGCCTCACGCCTACGCGAATTTGACACCCGCCAAGCCGCGGCTAATGCCGATACCCAACGTCAAGTTGCAGTAATCGGCGAGGCAAGAGCTAGATTAGCTCGTCTTCAAGAAAATTTGAATAGCGCTAGGGCAACGATGATCAATGCTCAAGAAAGAGAATCTAGCCTGCGTCAATTGGTTGAGCAAGAAGGCGCAGTTCCCCGATTTGACTATCTGCAAGCCAAAGATCAGTTAACTGAGGCGCAAAACCAAATTTTTTCTTTAGAGCAAGATATCGTAGCGCAGCAGCAGTCAATTCAACAGGCACAGCAATCCTACACAGGAGCGCAGCAGTCGGCAAATCGCTTAAGCTCGGAGCGCCAAAGCGAGATTTTGACTCAAATGAACCAGCGGCGGCAAGATTTGACTGAGTTGGAAGGTCAACTGAATCAGGCTCAGGTGAGGGCAAAAGGACAGGTTATTGTGGCTCCTATCTCAGGAAAAATCTACAATATCCAAACGAGTCTGGCTGAACGAACCATTGCGCCGGGTCAAGACCTGCTCTCCATTCTGCCCGATAGCCACGACCTGTTGGTAGAAGCAAAAGTTTTGAACCGCGACATTGGATTTATTAAAGAAGGGATGCGAGTTAAGGTAAAAGTTGCAACATTCCCATTTCAAGAGTTTGGAACGATCGACGGAGAGGTTGTAAGACTTACTCCGAACGCAACTCTGGATAAGGATTTAGGTTTGGTCTACACTGTTCGAGTGATGTTAAAGCGCAAGACAATTAACGTTGAAGGGAAAGACGTTGAGCTAACTCCAGGAATGGCGGTTACTGCGGAAGTCGTGACGAGAAAGCGATCGATTTTAACGTTTATGTTAGAACCCATTACGCGACGGTTTAGTGAAGCGTTGACAGAACGGTAACAAGGGGATAAGTTTTTGGGGATAGAAATTTAGTCTTGACCTTAACCAATTCTAAGGATAGGATTTGTATCAGTTCACTGGAATGTTGATATGTCTACACAGCAGCAATCTCTACGTCAGTTCTCTACCCAAGCACTTGGGCTAGGGCTGCTGCTGCCCGTAGGGCATTAATAATTTTCACCCTAATATAAGCGATCGCCTTGACCTCCTCTCACTCTTAAACGAAGCCTAGTCACGAGAGAGGTTTATCTAGTTTTTCAAACACTGTTGAATAGAAGCATGAACCGATTCAAAGCCCCTTTCTTTTAGGAAAAGGGTTGGGGGAGAGGTCTATCTAACTTCGTTTCATACAGTGATTCAGCAGTTCTGTTTTTTGTAGTTCTAGTGTTTACCTTTCGGAGACTTTTATGCAACGTCATCTTAGTTTTGCTGCGCTGCTACGACTCATTATGGGTTGTCAGGTTTGGTCTGTGCGACAACCTGATAGCCCTGATTGCATTGCGTCGCATTTTCATCCGCATCGCCATTACTATTTACAAAGGACACGATCAGAATGTTAACCAATCCAACGACCAAATACTGCGCTTTTCCTCCCATCCATTTGCCCGATCGCACCTGGACTTCTCAAACGATTACCCATTCTCCTATCTGGCTCAGTACCGACTTGCGGGATGGAAATCAGGCGTTAATTGAACCGATGAATGTTCAACAAAAATTGCGATTGTTTCAGCTTTTAATTGACATTGGGTTCCAAGAAATTGAAGTAGGGTTTCCTTCCGCTTCTCAGACCGATTTTGATTTTGTGCGATCGCTCATTACTAATAATTTAATTCCTGAGCATGTCACCATTCAAGTTTTAACGCCTGCTCGTGAAGGATTAATCCGTCGCACTTTTGAATCATTGCAGGGTGCAAAGCGGGCGATCGTTCATCTTTATAATGCCACCTGTCCCACTTTTCGACGCATTGTTTTTGGACTCGATCGTGCCGGAACGGTTGCCTTAGCGACTTCTGCGGCTCGGCTTTGCAACGAACTGGCTGCCCAAAAACCTGAAACAGTTTGGCATTTTGAATACTCGCCCGAAACCTTTACGACGACAGAGTTAGACTTTGCCAAAACAATCTGCGATGCGGTTTTAGACGTTTGGCAACCCACGCCACAACACAAAGCGATCATTAATCTTCCTGCGACAGTAGAGGTTGCAACGCCCAACGTTTTTGCAGACCAAGTGGAATGGATGCATCGTCATTTGGCGCGGCGAGATGCTGTTGTCTTAAGTGTCCATCCTCATAACGATCGCGGCTGTGGCATTGCGGCGGCAGAGTTAGCACAGATGGCGGGGGCCGATCGAGTGGAAGGCTGTTTGTTTGGCAACGGCGAACGAACAGGAAATGTAGATTTAGTGACGTTGGCGTTAAATCTTTATACTCAAGGCATTCATCCGGAGTTAGATTTTTCTAACATCAACACAGTAGCGCAAGTGGTCGAAGACTGTACTCAGCTTCCCATTCATCCCCGTCATCCCTACGTGGGTGACTTGGTCTTTACGGCGTTCTCAGGATCGCACCAAGATGCCATCAAAAAAGGGTTAGCGGTTCAGTCGGAGGGGGTTTGGGAAGTGCCCTACTTACCTATTGACCCGGCTGACATAGGGCGCAGCTACGAATCGGTGATTCGGGTTAACAGTCAATCAGGGAAGGGGGGAATTGCTTTTTTGTTAGAGCGAGATTATCACCTGATGTTGCCACGCCGATTGCAGATTGAGTTTAGCCGAGTGGTTCAGCAGGCAATGGATCACCGTGGGCAAGAAATGGATGCTGCCATTCTTTGGCAGTTATTTGAGCAAGAATATATTCTGTCAGAACCCTTTCAGTATCTTTCCCATCGTTTATTAGAAGTTGAGCGAAATGTGCAGACGATCGCAGCAACGCTGCAAGTTAATGGGCAACCCAGACAGATCAACGGGCAGGGAAATGGTCTAATTGATGCCTTTTTAGATGCATTGAATTTGGGGATACGGATTGACCACTACGAAGAACACTCATTAAGCCAGGGCAGCGATGCCAGGGCGATCGCCTATGTAGAGATAGGTGGAGAGGGTTTTACTGGCTCGGTTTATGGAGTTGGAATTCATCTCAACATGATTACGGCTTCATTGCTAGCGGTTTTAAGCGGTGTCAACCGTGCGTTGAAGCAGGGAGGTGCTGAAGCTTTTTTGAAAAAGGTTGAGGCGATCGCTAGAGTCTAGTTAATTTAGAACCCAGTTGATTTAGAACCCAGTTGATTTTACTGATGCGAGAAGCGATCGCTCTTGAGGGCGATCGCTTCTCGCATCAAGTCTTGAGGACTTCCAACATTAATTCTTAGCCTTGACTCTTTTTACTTTCTCATAACGATCAAAGTTTAATGAGTTGAGGTCATCTAAAGTGAGCGCACTCTGGTCATCAGTAAACCGTGTTAGGAAGAGCTTCTGTAGAATTAGATTTTCTGAGTGTTTTGTCTCGAGATGTAACAATTTTCAATTTCTGTTAACAAACGTTGCAGATACTTGATCCCCTTGCTAGTGTGTGCTTGTTGGAATTGATGTTGATTTGCAAAGTTGATTCATGAACTAGGAGGTACGACCCAATGATCACTCACATCTTTTGTTTGTAAAAAGCTTTCCTTTCTTCACTCCAGCCTGGCATTTCAAAATAACTGGAGCGAATGGAATGACAAACGTGTGATGAGACTTGCCCCGTCATTAAGTTCACTCGATTCTTAAAAGAATTAATCACTTGTTGCCCCCAACCTCAAGGATGTGAAGTCGAAAAATGATTTTCGATTAGCGCTGCATGATGAGATTCCAACTTGGAGATTTTAGGTATGAATATTAAAGGAAAGACGGCGCTGGTGACAGGCGCGTCTCGCGGTATTGGACGGGCGATCGCCCTGGAGCTAGCTCAAAAAGGCGCAAAACGGCTGGTATTAGTGGCTCGCAACTATCAGCGCTTAGTCGAAGTTGCAGCTGAAATTGAGGCAATGGGAACTGAAGCAATTCCTCTAGTTTTAGATTTATCTGAACGGGTAGAAGTCAATATTGCGATCGCTCAAGCATGGCGAGATCATGGGCCCATCCATTTGTTAGTGAACTGTGCTGGCGTTGCTCATCAGTCGCCCTTTTTACAATCTCAATTACCGAATGTGCAAGAGGAAATCCTCACGAATTTAATGGGCATGTACACGATGACGCGGCTGATTGCCCGACGAATGGCGGTACAGCAGCAAGGCACAATTGTGAATGTGTCTAGCTTAATGGGGAAAGTTGCTGCACCCACAATGGCAACGTATTCGGCGACCAAATTCGCCATTGTAGGATTCACCCAGGCATTACGAGGTGAACTGGCTGCGCACAATATTCGGGTTGTTTCTTTACTGCCTTCATTAACAGATACAGACATGGCACGTAATCTTCAATGGTTTCGGTGGGTTGTGCCCACAACCTCTCAGCAGGTGGCTGAAGCGCTAATAGCCGGACTTGAAAAAGGCTCGACTGAGATTTTGGTAGGCTGGCAAAGTCATTTAGCAGTACTGGGGAATCGGATGGTACCTGGATTGATGGAGCGGTTTTTGCAAATGGCGGCTCCGCTACTGCCCAAGCGTAAACCGATCTACCCAAGATACGGTCATGACAGCCTTTCGTGAGATGCTAGAGGAACCTCTCCCCAACCCCTCTCCTGAAGGAAAGGGGCTTTGAGTCGGCTCATACTTTGGTTTTGTAACGCTGGAACTTGTGGCACTGTTTTCTTTTGACCCCGTATGGATCAATGTCCAGAATGGCTCTATTGTTTAGAGCAATGTCCTAGCACAAATACTTGGGCGATGGAAGCGCGATCGCTCCAGCAGGGCGATGTGGTGTTTACGCGCCAACAAACTGCTGGGCGGGGGCAACAGGGGCGATATTGGGATTCTCCGCCGGGGGTATTAACCGCTAGTTTTGTCTTAGAAGAAATTCCTGTTGAACAACTGTCGGGCATTAGCCTGGCGGCTGGCTTAGCAGTGATTGATACCGTTGAAGCTTTAGTGCCAACTTTGCGAGGAGAACTGCGCCTGAAATGGACAAATGATGTATTTCTACAGGGGCGAAAGCTAGCCGGTATTTTATGTGAGACTGCAACTAAAAGCTCTGCCAAGTCAGCACGAGTCATCGTTGGGATAGGGCTGAATCGCTGGGTTGAGTTTGAACGTTTGGAGTGGCAGAACGACTTTGCGCGGCGCGTCAGTTTGCACCAGGTGGTACATTCGAGAGATCCGCAAGGAGTGACTCCCGCTGAATTGCCTTTACTAGAACGGTTGCGCCATCACTTATTATTAACGGTGGAACGGTTGCGATCGCAGGGTATGAACGCCCTGTTACCAGATCTTCGTCAGCGAGATTTTTTGCTAGGTAAACAGATGACGATTGAAACGGCGAACGAGTCGGTGGTGGGCGAAGCCTTAGGAATTGGCGATCGGGGTGAACTCTGGCTGCGACTGTTAGATGGAACGGAACGAACCTTTGTTTCAGGGCATGTTTTATTGCTCTAGTACTTTATTGCTCAAATACTTTGTTGGATAGATTACAGGGCAAATGGATCAGCAATGGGATGGCGACGGGGCTGAGTGGATTTTTCAGATTCAGGTTTGGGTGAGGCTTTTGGAGGAGCCGCTTGGACAGGAACGGGCTGGGCAGTTTCTTCAAAGGTGCGATGACTAATGTGAACAGAGTTGGGGGTAAACAGAAAAACGTTGTGCCCAATTTGTCGATAATGTCCATCCATAGCAAAAGTACCGCCTGCAACATAGTCGGCGCAACGTTGAGCATGCTCGATATCAATCATGCTCAAATCTAAAATGACCGATCGCCGTTCCCGGAGGGCTGTGACTGCATCGGGCATTTCATCAAAAGATTGGGGTTGCATCAGAATCATTTCTGATTGACCGTGAGCCAGACCTGGCATTCCGATCAATTTGCGAGACTGGTTTCCTGCGGCAATTCCCGTCTCTCCTTCAAGGCTGATGCCCTCGTCTTCGTACTCATAGTCATCGTAGAGATCGTCTAGCCCTAGAACATCTCGCACACGTTGAAAAAAACTCATGACTTACCCCTTTAGTTCATTTGTTCTATTATAATCAGGTCGATCAGAAGTAAAGCAATTTCCTTAAAACTTCTCAAACTTTCCATCGGCTACTGAGTTGCCATGAATTCAACAAACGCCAGTTTTACTCAAATACTAAGAACTGTAAAGCTCTGGTCTGAATTGGAATTCCGAGAGTATACTTGCTCGGTATGTTTGCCTGTTAGGTGATGCATTCGTCTATTTAGTGGTGTGATGTTCTATAAATTTGTTTTCTAAATTCACCTGATTTTTGTGATCTCAAGCACCGCCATTTGACACCGAACCTCTTAACATTGCAAGCACTTCTACCGCTTTTGTTCCTCAGTCGCCATTTTCCATGCAGTCCTCTATTAAGCCGCACCTCATTCAATTTCTACAGCAGGAGCTTGCCGTTCCTACAGAGTCTATTGCTATGGCTCTGCGTCATCCTGAATCTTCGCCTCATTTGTTGCCCATGGTGTTGTGGCAGTACGGTCTGATCACGATAGAACAATTAGATAGAGTATTTGACTGGTTAGAATCAGCGTAAGGCTGTCTCAAAAAGCTGTCTCAAAAAATCGTGGCGCTCAAGGGTTCAACCGATACATCCAAGCAACCCATTCCTCTAAGCGTTCACAGTCAACCGCCTCAAAGCCTTCTTTCCCCAGAGCTAACGCAATAGCTGCTTCATAATCTACAGTAAATCCAGCAGTAATTAATAGACCCGATGGCATCAGGGCATGTCGAAAATCGGGAGCCAGAGTAATGTGAATTCGCCCTAAAATATTGGCGACAATCAGGTCAAACGAGGTAATCCCTATTGGGTTTGTGGAAGAGATTGGATTAATAGCTTCGACTTGATCTAATGGTTTTCCGCTCATCCAATGTCCTAACTCGCTTCCCTGTCCTAAGCTTCCTTGCATGACAGTGACTTGAGAGGCTACACCGTTCCGCTGTACTGCATCTTGAGTGGCTTGCACCGCGATCGCGTCATTATCAACTGCGACCACTTGCGCTCCTAGTTTAGCGATCGCCACACTCAAAATACCTGAACCTGAGCCTAAATCTAGCGTCTTCATTTCTGGGGCGATGTACTTTTCTAAAAGCCGAAGACTGAGTTGGGTTGCAGGGTGTAGACCACTTCCAAAGGCAAGGCTGGTTTTGAGATGTAGCGTTAATTCATGGGGGGCAGGTGCGTAGGTTTGATGGGCAAGTTCGTCAGCAAGAATGACAAAGCGATCGCCAACCCAATGAATGCGGGGGAGTGGAGAGGCTTCTTGGGAGTATCTAGCGATCGCTGGATACTCCACGATTCTCACTTGCAGTTCTGTTGCAATTCCTGTTCGGTATAGCGGCAGTAGCACATCAGCAATTTCTTGGGCTTGGGAGTGTGCCTGCTCAGGAAGATGGAGATAGAGCGTGAACGCCCACTGGTTATCAGGATCTTTTGCACATTCAACAATTTCGATATTGCCCGCATAGCGAGTTTCTGCCAGCAAGGTACAAACCCAATCGACTGCTTCGCTGGTTGTATCCAGGCTTAACTCCATCCAAGACATATCTTTACCAAGTGATATTTACCGTGATGTTTATCGAGTAATGTTTAATGTCACATCGCTCATGCCCCACACAGCAAAAAACTGACAAAACAAATCTTGCCTAGCCGTTGACAAGTCACCATCAGAAGAAACAACTCTACCCTGAAGTAACCGTCCGTCATCTGTTTCTAAATTTAACCACAGTTCACCCGCTTTATCCTGACTCAGCAGCAAGCGACCATTGGCTAACACTTATCCTGCCCGACTAGTTGATTGCACACCGCCTCTCAAACTTTCCTATAAGACTTTCCTAAACATGCCTGAACACCGATCGCTCATCTATGATGACAGGATATGTGCCGTTGTGAGCGGAGATGCTGAATCAGGGATGGATTTATCGGGAACAGGTGAAACCTGCCAATGTGGGTCAAACGCTAGTGGCATACTACACTCAGCACTATCAGCATTCGAGCGAACTGGAGTGGCGATCGCGCATTGCGGCGGGGCAAGTGTGGGTGAATGGTCAGGTAGCAACGGCTGAAACAACGCTGCGATCGGGGCAAGCTTTGACCTATCATCGTGAACCGTGGGAAGAGCCAGAGGTGCCATTGACGTTTGAGGTACTTTACGAAGATAGGGATTTACTGGTAATTGCTAAACCAGCGGGGTTACCTGTGCTACCAGGCGGCGGTTTTTTAGAGCACACCTTATTATGGCAACTACAATTGCAGTATCCGGAGGAAACGCCTGTGCCCATTCATCGATTAGGACGCGGTACTTCGGGTTTGATGTTGATGGCACGATCGCCCCGTGCTAAGTCACAGTTAAGCAAGCAAATGCGCGATCGAAAAATTTGTAAAACCTATCGAGCGCTAGTGCAGAATCCCTTGAGCACCGATGCCGCGATTCCCGATCGCTTCATAGTTACCCAGGCGATCGGGAAAGTGCCCCACCCCCTTTTAGGCTATATTTATGGCGCAACTGCCACAGGACAGTTTGCCCACAGCGACTGTCAGGTGCTTCAGCGCAACACTCAAACGACACTTTTAGAAGTGATTATTTTGACAGGGCGACCGCATCAAATTCGCATTCATTTATCGTTTATGGGTTATCCTCTGGTGGGCGATCCGCTGTATGCTATGGGCGGCGTAGCGCAGTTTGTTGACGGTGCGGTTGTGGTTCCAGGAGATTGTGGGTATTGGCTACATGCTTATCGGCTGGGGTTTACGCATCCTCGCACAGGGGCATTAATGGATTGGGTTTGTCCTCCTTTGGCTCCTCTGGCTCATTGAACACTGCGTTTCTTAAACTATCTTTTTACTATTTATTACTTTGTCTTATTACCATCTTCACCCTGACGCTTTACCGATCGCTTACCTAGGAAAATTGCAGCGTAAAATACTGGCTTGTCCTTACTTTGCGGTTAATAATTTGAATCGTGATTTTGTGGGCACTAAGGGATTTTCTGTGGTTTTCCGACGATCGCACCTCGCCACTGTCGAGCAACAGTTTCCGTATTTTAAGCCCTATCTTGAACGAGCCTTACAGCCTGATTGCAATGCGTTTTACCTGAATCCGCTGCTGCTAAAAACAGGCTCACGGGTTGATCCTCATATTGATCGATCGCTGCGTTCTTATTGCAAAACAATTGAGCCACCCCAGGTTGTCAGCGTGTTATATGTGAATGTGCCAGAAGAGTTACAAGGAGGAGAGTTAGTGTTGCGATCGCATAAACGGCAGGTTGGAAAAATCTGTCCTCAAACCAATACGTTGCTCTTTTTCCAAGGAGATTTAACTCATTCTATTAATGCAGTTGTGGGAAATCGCTTAAGCCTGGTTTGTGAGCAGTACAACTTAGAGGAAGTTGAGCTAGAGGATATTCCAGAGTTTAGGTTGGAGTCTAGAGTGATTAAGATATAAGGGGCGATCGGCGGCGTTAGGGCAGGTAAAAAAATAATTGACCTGTTGGGCTAGTTATCCAAGTTTGGGCAACACCAGGAAAGGATGCCGCATTGACGCATTAACGCACGCTCCTCTACCCTGTTACTTATACAGGATAGATTTTGAAACGCACGCAACCCTCATTAACTCAAATCCTCGATCGCTTTTGGCACCCCTTCTGTTAACACCTCACACCCCTGAGCCGTTACCAGAACATCGTCTTCAATGCGAATGCCAATGCCGTGCCAACGCGAATCAACTTCTGGCTGACCTTCGACAGGTTTAATGAACGGAGAAATATAAAGTCCGGGTTCGACTGTTAAAACTTGTCCAGGTTCTAAATTATGGGGCGTTTCGCCATGCTGATAAACTCCTACATCATGGACATCCAACCCTAGCCAATGCCCAGTGCGATGCATGTAAAAAGGCTTGTACTTTTCTTCTTTGATAATTTCTTCAATATCGCCCACTAGCAAACCTAAATCCATTAAGCCTTCCACCAACACGCGCACGGCAGTGTCGTGAATTTGCTTGTAGGGGTTGCCGGGATGCACTTGGGCGATCGCTTTCATCTGCGCTGCCAAAACAATTTCATACAAAATCTTTTGCTCGGCGGTAAATTTGCCGCCCACTGGAAACGTCCGAGTAATATCTGCGTTGTAATACTCGTAGGCGCATCCTGCATCAATTAACAGAAGTTCGTTATCTTGCATCTGCCGCGTGTTTTCCGTGTAGTGCAACACACAAGCATTTGCCCCCGATGCCACGATGGAAGGGTATGCCACAACTGTTCCACGCAATCCAAAGGTATGTTCAATTTCGGCTTGTACTTGGTATTCATATTTTCCAGGGCTCGCAAATTCCCTGGCGCGGTTATGGGCATCGACCGAAATTGCCGCCGCTGTTCGCATCAGGTCTAGCTCGGCAGGGCTTTTGATTTGGCGCAGCGCATGGAGCGTGGGCGCTGGATCTTCGATGCCAGTCGGACCTGTGCCGCGTTTCGGGTAGGTTGCCATCAACGCTTGCCATTGACCCAGAATCATTTCGTTAAAACGGCGATCGCGCCCTAATTTATAGTAAATTCGGTCTGCTTTTTCTAAATATTGAGGCAGCTTTTCCTTGAGGTCAGCGATTGAATACACTTCATCTGCCCCAAACCTTTCCTTTGCCGCCTCTACTCCCACCCGATAGCCCGTCCAGGTTTCTTTTTCCAGATCTTTAGGCTGAACAAATAACACAAAGTGATGCTCTTCGTGTTGTGTCGTCAGCACGGCTACAGCGTTCGCCTCATTAAACCCGGTTAGGTAAAAGAAATCGCTGTCTTGTCGAAAGTTGTACTCTACGTCGTTATGCATAACTGCCATGGGCGAACTGCGGAACACTGCCGTTCCTTTGCCGATTTTCGCGAGTAACTGTTGACGACGTTGAGCGTATTCCGTCTGCATAAAGTTTTTGGGTAATGAGAGTATGGTTTGAATTTTATCGTAGGTTGATTGGGCTTTGAGGCAAGGACTCCTGACTGAAAGGGGAACACTTAGAAAAGATCTACCCCGCCCTCGATCGCAACAGGAGCAACCCTTGGCACAAGAACGAGCATTTTGGCTTGCCTGGTCAAACATCCCAGGAACAGGCTCAATCTTAATCCAACGTTTGCGGCAGCACTTTGGTACACTGGCGGCTGCCTGGGTCGCCCCGATCGCCGAACTAGAAGCCGTCTATGGTTTTGGAGTCCAGAACACAGCGACGATCGCTTCTGCCCGCAGTGCTATTGATCCCGAAAATCTGCTGCAACAACATGAACAAGCCAATCCTGGTTTTTGGACACCTGCCGATGATGACTATCCCCAGTTGCTACTAGAAATTCCTGATTTTCCACCGATTTTGTACTATCAAGGAACCGTCGATCGCTTAGAAAATCAGGGCAGTGTACCTGCGATCGCCATTGTCGGCACCCGCAGCCCATCGGATTACGGCAAGCGCTGGACTCAAAAATTGACGATTCAACTCACCCAAGCAGGATTCACTATAGTTTCAGGGCTGGCAGCCGGAATTGATACCGAAGCACATTACGCTTGCTTAAAAGCAGGAGGCAGAACGATCGCCGTTTTGGGTACAGGCGTTGATGTCACCTATCCTTACAGCAATCGCAGTTTGGCTCAAAGCATCATCAAACATGGGCTTTTGGTCAGTGAATATGCGGCTGGCACTCAGCCCGATCGCACCAATTTTCCGCGTCGTAACCGCATAATCGCCGGACTCAGCCGCGCCACCCTGGTGATTGAAGCGCCCCAAAAATCAGGTGCGCTGATCACTGCCCGCCTCGCCAATGATTACAATCGGGACGTATACGCCTTGCCCGGCTCACTAGATAATCCTGCCTCGCGGGGCAGCTTAGAGCTACTCAACCAAGGCGCTCAGGTGATTTTGGGAGAAGCCGAGCTATTAGAAGCGTTGGGCAATATCCCTCAACTACATTCCACCACCCAACTTTCTTTATTAGCTTTAGAGCCGCCAGCACCACCACCCGATTTGCCACCCGAGCTACAGACAATTTTTCAGGTGATTCCAGTCATTTCAGCAGAGGCGATCGCCCTTGATCACATTATTGAGCAAACTGGACAACCCACTGGTGCGGTTCTCAGTGCCCTTTCTCATTTAGAGTTAATGGGTCTGATAGCGCAGATGCCTGGAATGCGGTATCGGCGGGAAGGATAGATTGTTAAATCATCCGAAGGACATCACAAAATCTTTTTCCATCTCTTCCAGCACATACCCCAAAATTGAGCGATCGCCATTTGGGTCGAGTTCTTAAGGAAGATGCAGGGCAATACATTTCAGTTTACACTGCCACTTGTAATGATACTTAATACTTGTTAGCACTCACCAAAAAGTGACAACGAGCTATTTGCAGATCCCATCAGAATCAGATAATGACGCTCCTTATGAATCAGCACAAGAATACGAATCAGCACGAGAGTGTAGGCTGGGGAATGGTTCTTGCCTTCTTGATAATTAGCCTTTGGCTCATGAGTTTAGTGGGCTTGCTAAAGCTCAATATTCAAGAAACATCATTCACTTGGATTATCCTAGGCATTCTGTTGCGCACTTTTTTGTCAACAGGGTTATTCATTACTGCCCACGATGCCATGCACGGTACCGTGTTCCCAAACAATCCAAAGATCAACCATGGCATTGGAACGATCGCTCTGATGCTTTATGCCTTGCTACCCTACAAAATGTTGCTTAAAAAGCATCACCTTCACCATCGTTATCCCACTGGAGAACGCGATCCCGATTTTTATGATGGGGATAATCAAAGCTTTTTTGCCTGGTATTTTCACTTTATGCGCGGCTACTGGAGTTGGGCACGATTTTTTGGGCTGCTTGCGATCGGGCTACTGCTCTATGGAGTTGTGCAAGTTTCTGTCATCAACCTGCTCTTATTCTGGTTCTTGCCCTTAGGGTTTAGCTCGTTTCAGCTTTTTTTCTTTGGCACGTTCTTGCCCCATCGCCGACCTGTTGGCGGCTACGAAGCTCCCTACTATAGCCAGAGCTTTCCACTCCCCATCATTTTGTCATTCCTCTCTTGCTATCACTTTGGCTACCATCAAGAGCATCACCAATATCCCCAGGTTCCTTGGTGGCAGCTACCCAAGGTTTATCGGCTGGCGGCTACCGCTGACTGAGGCAGAGCTTGTTATCCTAAAAGAGAAACTTCCCCTCCCCCATAACCATGACGCAAACCCGCATCTGTATCCTCGGTGGAGGATTTGGTGGTCTGTACACCGCTCTACGTCTAAGCCAGTTGTCTTGGAATCCATCAGAAAAACCTGAGATTACGCTGGTCGATCAACGCGATCGCTTTGTTTTCCTTCCCCTCCTCTACGAACTGGTTACTAAAGAGCTAGAAACCTGGGAGATTGCCCCTCCTTATATAGAATTGCTTAGCAATACGGGTATCCATTTCCGTCAACTCGCTGTGGCAAGCATTGATATTCACGCTAAGCAGGTGCATTTTCAAAATCATGCCCAGCTTGATTACGATTATTTGGTACTAGCAATGGGCGGCGAAACTCCGATGGATCGGGTTCCGGGTGTGGCAGAACACGCGATCGCCTTTCGCACCATTCAAGATGCTTATCGGTTAGAAGAGAAGTTGCGCCTATTAGAAGAGTCAAAGGCAGACAAGATTCGCGTGGCGATCGTGGGAGCAGGCTACAGCGGTGTAGAGCTTGCCTGTAAGCTGGCAGAACGGTTGGGCGATCGCGGTCGGGTGCGCTTGGTAGAAGCAACGGATCAAATACTGCGCACATCACCCGAGTTTAACCGCGAAACGGCAACTAAGGCATTGAGTGAACGCGATGTGTGGATTGATTTAGAGACGAAAGTAGAGTCGGTGACCGCAGAGGCGATCGCTCTGGAATATAAAGGACAGCTTGATATTATCCCTGTTGATATTGTGTTATGGACAGTAGGTACGCAAGTCTCAGAAGTCGTGCAAAACCTGCCGCTCAAGCACAACGATCGCCAACAGTTGGTCATCAACACTTCCCTTCAAACTGTTGAGCATCCCGAAATCTTTGCCCTGGGTGATTTAGCAGAATGCCTAGATGCAGAAGGGCAACGAGTTCCCTCTACGGCTCAGGCTGCTTTTCAACAAGCTGACTACGCAGGTTGGAACGTTTGGGCATCAATCATGGACAAGCCGCTCCTGCCTTTCCGTTACCAGGCTTTAGGCGAAATCATGAGCTTGGGCACTGATAACGCCACCCTCGCAGGCATGGGCATCAAGCTTGAGGGTCCCTTTGCCCATGTTGCTCGACGGTTGATTTACCTGTATCGAATGCCCACGCTCGATCATCAAATCAAAGTAGGATTAAACTGGGTCGCCCAACCACTCCGGGAATTGCTTTCGCCATGAAGGTCACGTCAGAGAATCGACCCAAAGTCATATTTCTAGATGCTGTTGGTACTTTGTTTGGGGTGAAAGACTCGGTGGGCGAAGTCTATCGCGGCATCGCCCAGCGCTTTGGAGTTGAGGCAGACTCGGCTATGTTGAATCAAGCTTTTTTCCAGAACTTCCGAAATGCTTCGCCTATGGCGTTTCCTGGCGTAGAGGCTAGCGAAATCCCCTACCATGAATACTTGTGGTGGGAGGCGATCGCTATTCAAACCTTTTCTCAAGCAGGCGTTTTTGAGCAGTTTACCGATTTCCCCGCCTTCTTCGCGGTTCTTTATCGCCATTTTGCGATCGCCGACCCCTGGTTTGTCTATCCCGACATTCCTGCTGCCCTAACCCAGTGGCGCGAGCAAAAAATTGAGCTAGGTGTACTCTCAAACTTTGACTCTCGCCTCCATGCCGTCTTGCCTGCTTTAGGCTTAGCAGAATTCTTTTCCTCAGTCACAGTCTCAACCGAAGTCGGGGCAGCAAAACCCAATCCACAAATTTTTCAAGCCGCTCTGGAAAAGCATCATTGCTTACCTGCCCAGGCTTGGCACATTGGCGATAGTCAAAAAGAAGATTATGAAGGGGCAAAGGCAGCAGGCTTACAGGCAGTTTTGCTAAAACGGTAAGGCTGGATAGAAAGCGTCCAGGTCTAACGCACGTTAGGGAGTTGCGTGAAAATAAAACCCCAGCGGGGTGCATTAACTTTTCAGCCCCTAAGTCCCCCATTCTGGGGAACTTCCGAACCTTTCAAAGTCCCCTAGAATGGGGGATTTGGGGGGCGATCCAGGGCGTTATTTAATTGCAACTCCCTCATCTCAATTCAACACATTAAATTATTGGTATTCCTCAAGATTGGTATTCCTCAAGACCTTCACTGCCCAACTTGCCCCGATTTATGGCAATCTGGAAAGCAAGAGTTGATAGCTTTCTCAGCATCCAATCTCTTCGCAAAGACCTTCATAGACCTAGACCTTCATTCTTCAACACCATAGGGTATGCAAACTCTTTCCAATCCTGTAATCCCTACTCAGGAATCTTCTTACTTAGGACTTCCTACTGATGGTTCTATCCATCGCCGCAAAACGCGCCCTGTTCCGGTAGGCAGCATCACCATTGGAGGTGGGCATCCAGTCGCAGTCCAATCCATGATTAACGAAGACACCCTTGATATTGAGGGTTCTGTCGCTGCCATCCGTCGTCTCCATGAGATTGGCTGCGAAATTGTCCGGGTGACTGTGCCCAGCATGGCCCATGCCAAAGCCATGGAAGAAATTCGAGAAAAGTTGTTTGCATCTTACCAACCCGTGCCCTTGGTGGCAGATGTCCATCACAACGGTCTAAAAATTGCCTTAGAAGCCGCTAAGCATGTTGATAATGTGCGAATTAATCCTGGACTCTATGTGTTTGAGAAACCTAAGGTAGGTCGGGAAGATTATTCGCAAGCTGAGTTTGACGAAATTGGTGAAAGGATTCGAGAAACCTTAGAGCCCTTGGTTATTTCGCTGCGAGATCAAAACAAATCCATGCGGATTGGCGTAAATCATGGCTCCTTGGCAGAGCGAATGCTGTTTACCTATGGCGATACTCCCGAAGGCATGGTGGAGTCGGCATTAGAGTTCATCCGCATTTGCGAATCGTTAAACTTTTACAACATTGAACTCTCGCTTAAAGCGTCTAAAGTCGCTGTAATGATTGCCGCGAATCGGCTGATGGTACAGCGAATGGACGAACTAGGCATGGATTATCCGCTCCATTTGGGGGTCACCGAAGCAGGTGACGGAGAATACGGACGGATCAAGTCTACTGCTGGAATCGGCACGCTATTAGCTGAAGGTATTGGCGACACGATCCGCGTTTCTCTAACTGAAGCTCCCGAAAAAGAGATTCCGGTTTGCTATGGAATTTTGCAGGCTCTGGGCTTACGGCGCACGATGGTGGAATACGTAGCCTGTCCTTCCTGTGGGCGTACCCTGTTTAACCTGGAAGAGGTGCTGCACAAAGTCCGGGAGGCGACTAGCCATCTCACTGGACTCAATATTGCTGTGATGGGCTGTATTGTCAATGGTCCGGGTGAAATGGCAGATGCCGACTATGGCTACGTGGGTAAACAGGCTGGATTCATTGCCCTCTACAGAGGTCGCGACGAGATCAAACGAGTTCCTGAAAATCAGGGCGTTACTGAACTGATTAACTTAATCAAAGCGGATGACTGCTGGATTGACCCGTAAGCTATCTGCATATCTGCATAATTTATCTGAGTGCTAACGCTAAATCAGCGCTGTTTAAAATCTAAATTTCAAACTAGTTTGTCCCGTCCGTCTTGTCTTGGCTGTGCTAGATTGGGCGTACTTATTTTGCAGTCTGTCCTTCTCAGCTTAAGCGGAAAATGCCAATTACAAAGCGTGGACTAATCCTGGGTGCAACGATCGCGGGTGTCACGGGTGTGGCGCTCACGGGCGTAGGTTTGCATTCGTCTCAGGGACAAGCCTTTCTTCAGGAAAGTCCCAAACAATTGATTGATGAAGTTTGGCAATTGGTTGACCGAACTTACGTAGATGAAACGTTTAATCAAACCGATTGGCGAGCCGTAAGACAGGAATATTTGGGGCGCGAGTATTCTAGTCGCGAAGCAGCTTACGATGCGATCCGCGAAATGCTGGAGAAGTTAAACGACCCCTATACTCGCTTCTTGGATCCCCAGGCATTTAGAAGTATGCAGGTAGATACTTCAGGCGAACTGACCGGGGTGGGGATTCAGCTTTCTCAAGATGAGGAAACCAAGGCGCTAATTGTGGTTGCTCCGATTGAGGGAACGCCAGCCTCTCAGGCAGGCATCCTAGCGCGAGATGTCATCACCAAAATTGATGGTCAATCGACTGAGGGCATGGACTCTACTGCTGCCGTTAGTTTAATTCGGGGAGAAGTGGGCACTGAAGTAGTCCTGACCATTAAGCGGGGCGATCGCGAAATTGACTTTCCTCTTAAACGGGCTCAAATTCCCATCCACCCTGTTCGCTACTCTAAAGAAGACTCTCCCAACGGACCAATTGGCTACATTCGCCTGTCTCAATTTAGTGCCAAAGCAGGAGATGAATTTAAAGCAGCTATCCAAGATTTAGAAAAACAGAACGTCACTGGCTACGTTCTTGACCTCCGAGTTAACCCTGGCGGACTGCTCTACTCTGCGATCGACATTGCCCGGATGTGGATTAAAGAAGGCGTGATTGTTTCAACGGTCGATCGCCAGGGCATATCCGAGCAAGAAACTGCCAATAACACAGCGCTCACCGAAAAGCCCTTAGTCGTTTTGGTAGATGGTGGCTCTGCTAGCGCCAGCGAAATTTTATCGGGTGCCCTCCAAGATGACAAACGAGCGGTGCTGATTGGTAGCAAGACTTTTGGCAAAGGTTTAGTGCAATCGGTGCGGAGCCTGGGAGATGGTTCAGGCTTAGCAGTGACCATTGCTAAGTACCTGACTCCTAGCGGACGCGATATTAATAATGCAGGTATTCAACCCGATGTTGTTGTGGATTTGACCGATGAACAGCGTGAAACTCTTTTTGGGGCAGACAACAAAATTGGCACATCTGAGGATATTCAGTATCTTAAAGCCTTGGAAGTGTTGAGCCAGAAAATCGTTCAGCAAGGTGCAGCTAATCCCCAGGCTGCGGCTAGTCCTTAAGCATAGGCTGATTTGTAATGGGTAAAACGCCTTAGCTAGGCTGACATTTCCCTGCCCGAATCAACCCGACTCGACGCGCGATCGCCTCTCCCTGAGAATCAAAAGGGCCCCAAGTTTGTTTATCAGACGGGGGGCTTTGTTGAGGTGGATCTACTTGTGGCAAATCGATCTGAACAATTTCACTCTGAACAATTTCACACTGTCCTGTAGGTTCCTTCACGATGTACCAAGCCATAATTCTTTCCTCCTGATAAACTGACAAAGTCAAACGCAAGGTAATTATGACTTCCCAACAGCAAGATTCCCAGACCCCCAAGATCCAACTTTCCGAGCCTCAAGGGTTTTGGCAATCTGCTTTTTGGAAGAACCAACGAGAGAACCTTCAAATCCTGGCGATCGCTCTCATTCTTGCTGTTATCATCCGTTTGTTTATTGCCGAACCGCGCTACATTCCGTCCGATTCGATGGTGCCGACACTGCAAATTGGCGATCGCCTGGTCATCGAAAAAGTCGCCTACCGTTTCCGTGCGCCCATCGCCGGAGAAGTGATTGTGTTTGAGCCGCCCGCCCGACTGCAAGAATATGGCTACTCCGCCGATCGTGCCTTTATTAAGCGCATCATTGGCACACCCGGCGACCAGATTGAGATACATCAGGGGCGAGTCTACCGCAACAATCAACCCTTAACAGAATCTTATATTGCAGAACCTCCGCAGTACGAAATGTCGCCTGTAACCGTGCCCCCCCATCAGTTTTTCGTCATGGGCGACAATCGTAACAACAGCAATGACTCCCATGTCTGGGGGTTTTTACCTCAAAAGAACATTATTGGCAGGGCAATTTTTCGTTTCTGGACACTAGAGCGGTTTGGAGTGCTAAAAAATTAGAACTGTAAGTAATGCATGATCTCAGCCGTCAGTTGTCCTGGCAAAGCCAATCGCCGCTGCAAATCTGCCAAAGTTCTATAAGCGCCCTGCTGACGGTTTTGCACGATCGCCCTTGCTAAAAACAAATCTACTGCCGGAATTTGAGCCAGCATTTCAACAGATGCCGTATTGGGATTAATGAGAAAAGGTGTAGCGCTACTCTCAGATCCGTAGTAGCAAAATTGCAGCACAGGTGCTAAGAATTGTAGTCGTTGGGTTGGCAGACTTAGGGCAGCAGCAATATCTTCTAGGCAATGAAACGATACGCCAGACTGACTCAGAGCAACGAGCGATCGCGCCTGATGGATTGATAAACCGGGCAACCTCAGCCAATCATCAACTCCTGCCTGATTCACGTCAATTTTGATCCCCAACTGGGCGGCAATGGGAATTTCTTCGGGATGCAGCCGATAGTAAGGATCGTGCAGCATTCGCGATCGCTGCGATCCCTTCTTTTTGCTCCCACCGCCTCCTAACCACCTTGCCAGTTTCATGTCTTGCTCCCAGTAACCTGAGCTTTGATCTGAGGATCTTAAGGGGCGATCGCTATCCACGGAAACGCCCTCTTATTCCTAGGTGATGCGATCTAACAATTGCCGTCGTTTTTGCTCAAACTCATATTCCGAGACGAGTCCCTCCTGCCGCAACTGCTCCAACTGCCGTAACGCCTCTGCTACTGTTCCCACAAGGGGTGCGATATTGGCAGGTACTGGGGGCATATGCGACACCGCCAAACCTGCTCCCGACTTAGCCCCTGGCGGGAGGGCGTTAAAGTTCTGCTCAAACTCCTCCCCATCTTGAAACAAATACCAGGCTCCCTCAATTAAGCTAGCGACAGTGGAAATTGGCGTTAATCCTAGCAACAGGTAGACAATTCCCCACCGGGGCTGCCCTAAATAAAACTTATGCAAGCCTGAGATAGTGCCATTGAGGACGGGAATCGGAATGGCTCCAGCAAAAGCCAACACTGCGGCAACTTTTCGATCTTTGGGTTTACTCAACATGCCCAGAACAGAATGACGTGTCTGAAATTATAGGCTCTGATGTGAAAAAATAGCTGTGCTAGTCAACTCCGTTACAATCTTTCGTATGGTTACTCAGTCATGGAATCGTCGCCACATTATTTCTTTAGAAGACTTTCAGCCTACTGAATACGACACTATCCTGCAAACGGCAGTCAGTTTTCAGGAGGTACTATCTCGGCGTACCAAAAAGGTGCCGACACTACAAGGGCAAGTTGTTGCCAACTTGTTTTTCGAGTCTTCAACTCGCACTCGCAGCAGCTTCGAGCTAGCTGCCAAGCGTCTTTCGGCAGATACCCTGAATTTTGCAGCGAGTACGTCCTCTCTAACGAAAGGAGAGACCATTCTCGACACTGCCAAAACCTATCTGGCGATGGGTACAGATATTATGGTGATTCGCCATCGAGAAGCAGGCGTGCCCCAAGCGATCGCCGATGAAATGGATCGTCTTCAATCGCGTGTGGGAGTGCTCAATGCAGGCGACGGGCTGCACGAACATCCCTCCCAGGCGCTGCTCGACCTATTTACGATTTGCACCACTCTCGATGCCGAAAAACCTAGACTTTCCCTTTTAGAAGGTAAAAAGATTGCGATCGTCGGTGATATTCTCCACTCACGAGTTGCCCGTTCTAACATCTGGAGCCTGACTGCCAGCGGAGCCAAAGTCCACTTAGCCGCCCCTCCCACGCTGCTACCTCAGATCTTTGCCAACTATTCCATTCCTAGAGGGATGGAGGGCTGGGAGGATGTTCGCAGCGATCGCAAGCTCTTCCTTC
This sequence comes from Timaviella obliquedivisa GSE-PSE-MK23-08B, assembly GCA_019358855.1. NCBI lineage: Bacteria > Bacillati > Cyanobacteriota > Cyanophyceae > Oculatellales > Oculatellaceae > Timaviella > Timaviella obliquedivisa. The sequence goes on from JAHHII010000006.1 coordinate 174,249, forward strand.
ACTGGAACTTAGAGCCTGCGCTCAAGAATGCCGATTTTGTCATGACTCTACGGTTGCAAAAAGAGCGAATGACTCAGCATTTGCTGCCTAGCCTGCGGGAATACCATCAGCGCTTTGGCATTACTAGCGATCGCCTCAAACACTGCCACCCAGAAGTCAAAGTTCTTCATCCAGGCCCAGTAAACCGAGGCGTAGAAATTAGCTCCGAACTCATGGATGATCCAAAAGTCAGCTTAATTTCACAGCAGGTTACTAGCGGCGTTGCCGTTCGGATGGCACTTTTATATCTCATGGGCAGCGGCAAGATTTAAAAGTCAGCCATACTAATCAGTCAGTCACTAAAAAGTTAGTCACTAAAAACAAGTCACAATAGGATCGCTCAGCATCCCTCATCAGTACAGCATCCCATGGTCGTTTCTACTCCTCTCTTAATTCATCCCAGCGACAGCTTTGCCATTACCTTTGTCCCTCTCTCATTAGAAGAGGCTTATCATCTGGCTGACGATCCGGCAAATGGTGCAGTGGTGGTCATGAGCGGTATGGTTCGCAATCAAACTGAAGGGAAGCCCGTCGTAGCGCTGGAGTACCAAGCGTATGAACCGATGGCGTTAGAGGTGTTTAAGCAAATAGCGGCAGAAATTCGCCAAACTTGGGGCGTGACGCGAGTCGTCATCCATCATCGAACCGGAAAGTTGCAGGTGGGCGAAATTAGTGTGCTGGTGGCGATCGGCTGTCCCCACCGCTCTGAGGCGTTTGCAGCTTGTCAGTATGGCATTGATACTCTGAAGCATTCCGCCCCGATTTGGAAAAAAGAAATTTGGAGCGATGGTTCTACTAGCTGGGTCAGTATTGGGGCTTGTGAACAAAAAGAAAGCTGTTGAAGTGCGATGCCCTACCGTTACTGCCCTATCGCAAAAACTTGATCAATCGTCAGGTTTATTCTGGGAAGGTAAGCGAAAGAATAGCTCTTACTCAATACTAAAGCCAAAGCTAGAGGGGCAATTCATAGCTCGCTTCTCCTTAAATTACGGAGTCAACGTACAAATGCGATCGCGCCCACTTTCTTTCGCTAAATAGAGCGCCTTGTCTGCCAACTTGATGAGCGTTATGGGTGAGCTATGCCGACTAGGATGAAGACATGAAATTCCTAAACTCAGGGTCATTTTTTCACCTAAGGGCGAACTCGCGTGCGCAATATCCAGCTTTTTCATTGCTGCCTTGATAGATTCAGCAACTTGATTAGCTCCCGCCAAATCAATGCCTGGAAGCAGCACCACAAATTCCTCTCCCCCGTAGCGTGCCACCAAATCAGTCGGACGACCAACTGTCTTACTAATAGTTTGCGCCACTTGTTTCAGGCACTTATCACCTGCCAAGTGACCATAGGTGTCGTTGTAGCGCTTGAAGTAATCGATATCAACAAAAATAAGAGATAATAGATCTTGCGTTCTAGACGTTCTTTGCCACTGGTAAATTAGAGTTTCATCAAAGCAGCGGCGGTTAGCAACTTGGGTCAGCCCATCTACTGAAGCCAAACGTTGCAACATTTGGTTCACTTCTTGTAGTTTCTGGTTCGTGTCTTCCAACTGACGGTAAAGCTGGCTCTGCTGAATCAGGCGACGCACCTGTCGGCGTAGCAACGCCCAATGAATAGGCTTGGTAAAGTAATCTGCTGCCCCTACCTCAAATGCTTGATCAACTGACTGTTGATCCTCTAGTGCCGTGATCATCAGGACGGGGGTTAAAACCATCAAATAGTTTTTTGTCTTTTGAGCCAACTCATAGGTTTGTCTATCATTAGATACAGTATTCATCTGTAGCTTCTGAAGCTGAGCGCAACATGCAAACCCGTCCATAATTGGCATGATGATGTCTAACAGCACAACATCAGGGCGTAAACGCGCATACGCTTCTAACGCCTGTCTGCCATCTTCTGCTTCTTCGACCTGATAGCCTTCGCTCTCTAGTCTTCGCCGCAGGTGAGTTCGCGTAAAGCGATCGTCATCGACAATGAGAATAAGTGGCGTATCATCCATCTGTTATCAAGCCAGCCCTCATATGACAATCTACAACAATGAGTCTTACGACCCTACCAGCGTGAAGTGAGTATCACCCAATACCCAACAGCATGGATACGGAGATGGGCATAGACCGATCTTCTCCTAAATCGGCCAATCCCTCTAAAATCGTTAGAATCTTTACGATCAAAAATGGCAGAATTTTAGATAGTTTGGAAGCATGTCCTTATTAAGTAAGAGTTTTTCTGATGACCGCTAGTATTTCTCCCCTCGCCAGTCAATATGATCCATCGATCACAGAAGCCAAGTGGCAGCAGTACTGGGAAGATCGCCAAGTATTTAAGGCGGATCCCAACGCGGGTGGAGAGTCTTACTGTGTGATGATACCGCCGCCAAATGTAACAGGCAGTCTTCACATGGGTCATGCTTTTGAGAGTGCCCTAATTGACACCCTTGTGCGCTATTACCGCATGAAAGGGCGAAATACGCTATGGTTACCCGGAACAGATCACGCTAGTATTGCGGTGCAAACGATTTTAGAGAAAGAGCTAAAATCACAGGGCAAAACCCGCCATGATGTAGGACGAGCAGCCTTTTTAGAACGGGCTTGGCAGTGGAAGGCAGAGTCAGGCGGCACCATTGTTGGGCAACTGCGTCGGCTGGGTGTGTCGGTGGACTGGTCGCGGGAACGGTTCACGATGGATAGCGGATTATCGAAAGCAGTTCTAGAAGCTTTTACGAGGCTGTACCAAGAAGGGCTAATTTATCGAGGCAAGTACTTAGTGAATTGGTGCCCGGCAAGTCAGTCGGCGGTGTCGGATTTGGAGGTAGAAAACCAGGAGGTGAACGGCAATCTTTGGCATTTCCGATATCCTCTTACTGATGGTTCGGGTGTGGTGGAAGTAGCCACGACCCGACCTGAGACCATGCTGGGTGATACGGCGGTGGCAGTTAATCCTAACGACGATCGCTACAAACACCTCATTAACAAAACGGTAACGCTGCCCATTTTAGGACGGGAAATTCCGATCATTGCCGACGAGTATGTAGATTCTGAGTTTGGGACAGGCTGCGTCAAAGTGACTCCGGCTCATGATCCGAACGATTTTGAAATGGGTAAGCGCCACGATTTACCCTTTATTACCGTCATGAACAAAGACGGCACCATGAACGAGAATGCTGGCGAGTTTCAAGGGCAAGATCGTTTTGTGGCACGGAAAAATGTGGTGAAGCGATTGGAGGCAGACGGGGCGCTCGTGAAAGTAGAAGCCTATCGCCACACGGTTCCTTACAGCGATCGCGGCAAAGTGCCAGTAGAGCCTTTGCTTTCAACTCAATGGTTTGTCAAAATTCGCCCTATGGCAGACCGCGCCCTAGAGTTTCTAGATGCGCAGCAAGAGCCAGTGTTTGTGCCAGAGCGCTGGACGAAGGTGTATCGAGACTGGTTGGTGAACCTGCGAGATTGGTGCATTTCGCGGCAGCTTTGGTGGGGGCACCAAATTCCAGCTTGGTATGCCATCAGCGAAACCGGGGGAGAGATTCGAGAAGATACGCCGTTTGTGGTGGCAAGGAATGAGGCAGAAGCACGGGAACAGGCGATCGCTCAGTTTGGCGAATCTGTCCAGCTTGAGCAAGATCCTGATGTGCTAGATACCTGGTTCTCCTCAGGACTATGGCCTTTCTCTACGTTAGGCTGGCCCGACCAAACGGTGGATTTAGCCACCTACTATCCCACGACCACCCTAGTAACCGGGTTCGATATCATCTTTTTCTGGGTTGCCCGAATGACAATTCTGGGCGGACACTTTACTGAGCAAATGCCGTTCAAAACCGTCTACATTCATGGGTTAGTGCGGGATGAGAACAATAAAAAAATGTCTAAGTCTGCCAATAATGGCATCGACCCGCTGCTGTTGATTGCCAAGTACGGCACCGATGCCTTGCGCTATACGCTCATCCGCGAGGTGGCAGGCGCAGGACAGGATATTCGTTTGGATTACAACCGCAAAACTGATGAATCGGCATCGGTGGAGGCTTCTCGCAACTTCACCAACAAGTTGTGGAACGCTTCTCGGTTTGTCATGATGAACCTAGATGGACAGACTCCAGAGCAATTGGGTGAGCCGCAGAATTTGGAATTGTGCGATCGCTGGATTCTGTCTCGCTACAACCAGGTGATGCAACAAACCAATCAGGAAATCGACCAGTACGGTTTGGGGGAAGCCGCAAAAGGGCTTTATGAATTCATTTGGGGCGACTTTTGTGATTGGTATATTGAACTGGTTAAATCTCGGTTGCAAGAAAAAGAATTGGCATCTAGTAAGGCGGCGCAACAAACATTAGCACATGTCCTGGAAGGAATTCTACGATCGCTCCATCCCTTCATGCCCCATATCACCGAGGAGCTATGGCAAACCCTGACCCAGGCAAATGGAGACGAGAGCTTAGCGGTACAGTCCTATCCTCAAGCCAACGAGAGTTTAATTAATCCCGACCTAGAGCAACAGTTCGAGCTACTGATTGGCACCATTCGCACCGTGCGCAATTTGCGGGCAGAGGCAGAAATTAAGCCAGGAGTAAAGATTCGAACCTTTTTGCAATCAGATAGCGATCGCGAACAGCAAATTCTTCTTGCCGGACAGGCATATATTCAAGACCTTGCCAAAATTGAGCGCCTGACCATTGGCAAACCTAACATGCCTGTCGCTCCTCCTGAATTCTCTGAATCTCTGCCCACGAGTCCTTTTGACTCAACAGACAAACCTAGACTGCTCGGCAACTACCAAAAGTCCGCTACGACCATAGCGCTATTTTTAGGTGGATTAATCTTGCTGCGAATCATTTCAGCAGTACTAGGAGTGATTGATCATCTGTTTTTGGTTACGCCTGTGCTGAAGCTGATTGGGGTTGGTTGGTTGGTTTGGTTTGTTCGTCGATATTTGCTGAAGTCGGGCGATCGCAAAGAACTCAGCGAAAAAATTAGCCAATTGAAAGCCCAAACCACTTACCAAGCCACAACCGTTGAAGCAACGGTCATTACCGACCAGCCGCAACAGATGATTGCAGGAGTCGTTGGCACGGTTCAAGTTTTAATTCCTTTAGAAGGTGTAGTTGATGTGGAGGCTTTACGCACCAAACTCCAGAGAGATCTAACTAAGGTAGAAAGCGAAATCGTCTCACTAACTCAACGGTTGAGAAATGCCAACTTTGTTGATAAAGCACCACCTGATGTTGTCCAAGGTGTTAGAGATGCATGGGCAGAAGCAGAAATTCAGGCAGAAATTTTGAAGGATCGATTAGACCGCTTGTAAGGAAGAAAAACCCTTTCTGGGCGTTTTAATCATGAATGATCTTCCTGAAGATCAGACGGTATACTGGTAACTTCTCGTAAAGCATTGGAACTCTTGCACTGAAATGTTGCATCTAGCTCAGGTGATACAAGCAGACCCTGGGGGTAAGGTGAAGCTGCAACTCCTTGCACAGCAAAAAGCTGAACATGCTTGGGTTGTTTTAGCTCATGAAGACGGTAGCTTCTGGTGTGATGCCGATTATCACCCTGGAGCACTAGTTCTATTGGAACTTTCTCCAACCAAGCAGGTACAGCATATTAGTGATGCTACAGGCTGGATACTAGAAATAGTGGAACAATACTTGTCCTTGGGCATTACCCCTGCAATTTTGCAGGAAGAAGTGCAGCGGGCAGAGCAATGGCGACAGTCTCTCACATTGCAAAGTCAAGAACTAGGACGGCGGGCACTAGAGGTGGAAGCACGCCGCGACCAAATTCAAGAACTAGAAGAAAACTTAAAGGTAGAACGACAAAAGCTAGAGGAAAATACGGCGGAATTGAAGAACCCTGCCCCTGCCCCTGAGTAAGTCTCTCTCCTGAATCAGCTTTGTTTAGCTTCCCCGATAGGTGCTGTATGCCCAAGGAGAAACAAGCAGAGGCACATGATAATGGGCATTTACGTCAGCAATGCCAAAGCGAATCGGAATATCACCTAAAAAGCAAGGAATAGGCAGATTTTCCAGGTGAACAAAATACTCACCGATCGCAAATACTAATTCGTAAACGCCGACCTGAAGTTCGTCACCGCTCAGCAGTGGTGAATCTGTGCGACCATCTGAGTTAGTGTGCGTAGCCTTGAGGTGCGTTCTCTTACCCGACTGCGGATCAATTTGCCAGAGCGCGATCGCCACATTTGCGGCTGGGCAGCCTTGAGCCGTATCCAACACATGAGTCGAAAGTTTACCCGACATGGCGATCGCACTCCTAATAATTGCAATGAATCCATCCAATGAACCCATACTAAAAGTGTAGAGACGGATTATCCCTACACTTTTAATTAGCATACCTTTACAAATATTTGCGAAGTGTCAAAAATCTATAGACCCGGCAAATTTAGTCCACCCGTTAACTCTTCCATCCGTTCTCGCATAATTCCGGTTGACTTTTCATAGGCATCTTTCATCGCCGCCGCAACTAAGTCAGAAAGAATGTCAGCCCCTTCTGTCAAAGCATCAGGAGAGATTTCTACCCGACGAGGCTCTTGGTTGCCACTCACTACCACCTTGACCAAGCCGCCCCCCGATTCGCCCAAAATCTCCATCATTTCCAGTTCTTCTTGCAGCTTCTTTGCACCTTCTTGAACCTGTTGGGCTTTCTTAAATGCCTCGCCTAGCTCTTTCATTTTGCCCAAACCGAAACCGAAGCCTTGTCCTTGTCCTTTCGTCATAATTCCTTGCCCTGTATGGGTTGAACGTTAGCTAAGTCCAATTATTGGAAAGAGCCATAGCAGCTATTCAATATAGCTTATATGGGAAAGAACAGAACTTCTCTCCCCAAGATGCTTTTCCCGAAGCGAAACGTGATCTTAAGAAAAGCACATTTACATTGATGTCATTATTTATGCCACTTAGAATTCTAAGCCATTTGGAATTCGCCCAGCATTTTGACTTCAGGTTCTAGGAGTAGCGACCATTTCTTCTCGACCTCTTCCTGAACCAACCGAATTAATTGAAAGATGTCTGCCGCAGTAGCGCTGCCACAGTTCAGAATGAAATTGGCATGGCGTTGGGCAATTTGTGCGCCGCCAATTTGATGCCCTTTCAGACCACTTTGCTCAATTAGCCAGCCTGCTTTGTAGGACTTAGGATTCCGGAAAACACTGCCACAACTGGGCAAATGATAGGGCTGACTGTTGCGCCGTTGGTTTAGGTGCGCTGTAGTGTCTGCCATAACTTGCCGAGGATCTGCTCCAGGTTGAAGTTGCAGCGTTGCTTGAGACACTAACCGAATCATGTCAGGTGAGGCTGTATGCGCCAAACCTTGCAGGACAGATGTGCGATAGCCAAAGTTAAGCGCTTGAGGCAGTAGCACTTCAACCAAACCATCGATCGCCAACACGTGGACATTGACCAACATCTCAGCAGTGCAGGCTTGATGCGCACCAGCATTCATAACTACAGCGCCGCCAACTGTTCCAGGAATGCCCACTGCCCACTCTAAACCTGCCCAGCCCCGTTCTGCGGCTTGCCAGGCTAAGCGAGCAATTTGGTCGCCAGCCGCTGCCGTAAGTTGCCCTGTCGCCTCGTCGAAGTGTGTTTGTTTAAGGTGACGGGTACAGACGACTAATCCAGGTAGACCGCGATCGCTCACCAACAGGTTAGACCCTGCGCCCACCAACGTAATCGGCAGTCCTCGTTCTTTTGCCCAATTCAAACCTGCCTGCAAATCTTCGGTAGTCCGAGGAGCCAAATAAAGCTCTGCGGGACCCCCAACCCGAAAAGAAGTCAGGCTCGCTAACGATGCTTGAGGTCTAATGAGACAATCTGTGCCCGATATCCGAATCGGCTGAGGCTTGCGTCCTAGGGGTAAAAAGCGAGACGAACCAGTGTTAATCACGGAGTTTTTGGAAATCACTCTTGGAGATGCAGTTGGAGCAGTAGGCGGTTCGTGAGATAAAGTCATGATCTTCAGGTGCTTGAAATGCGTTGAGTGAATGAATACAAAACATGAACCACCGACGGTTGCTGTAGGCAGGCTTATCTTAAGCTAGGAATTGAGCTAGGAATCGGTTGCTTCTGTTGAATTTTCTGATAGAAGCTCATAAGCTCAGGAATCACACGATTAAGATTCCCTGCTCCTAAAAACAGCACTAAGTCGCCAGGAAGCAGTGTTTCCATGAGGTAGGCAGAAACGGTTTGCAGACTGGGTTGATAGATGGATTGAGGATGGCGCGTGGCGATCGCCTCTGCCAATTGCAGTCCCGTCACTTGCCCCAAGTCTGCTTCACCCGCACTATAAATATCTGTAGTAATCACCAGATCAGCATTCCCAAAGGACTCTGCAAATTCTGCAAGAAACGTCTGGGTGCGGCTATAGCGATGGGGTTGAAACACAGCGATCACTCGTCGCGGATCAGTCGTAGATTCTGCTCGCAATCTAGCAGCGGCTAGGGTAACCTGAATTTCGCTAGGATGATGCCCGTAGTCGTCAATGAATAAAATGCGGTTGTACTCACCTCGATGTTCAAACCGACGGCGAGCGCCTTCAAAACTGGCAAGAATGGTAGCAATTTGCCCAAACTCTAAGCCGACTAAGCGACCAATCGCGATCGCCGCCAGCGCATTGCTAAGATTATGCTCACCCAAAATTGGAAGATTCAGCCGACCCAACACTTGACCCCGCTCTATAATCAGCGCGATCGTTCCGTCAGCACCATAGACTACTTGGTCGACCGTATAATCGGCAGCCGCCTGCGAGAGGCTGTAAGTAATAGCAGGTTGAATAAACTTTTCAACAGCGGGCGAATCAATGCAGCCAATCACTTGCTGACACTGTCTGGCAAAAATTTGAAAGGTATCGATTACCTGTTCTAGGGTGGTGTAGTGATCAGGATGATCTAACTCAATATTGGTGATTACCCCAATTTGAGCCGAATGCTTGACCAAAGAGCCATCCGATTCGTCAACTTCTGCTACAAAGTGAACGCCTTTGCCCACGTAAGCATTACCTTCCCAGGCGTTAACCTCACCGCCAATGACAATGGTGGGTTCTAAACCGGCTTTGAGCAGCAAATAGCCAACCATGCTACTTGTTGTGGTTTTACCATGAGTTCCAGCGATCGCAATGCCTTGATATTGCTTCATCAAAGCCGCCAGCAAATCAGATCGATGAAAGATTGGACAGCCCAGTTCAACTGCCGCCCGATACTCAGAATTTGCTGGGCTAATGGCAGTAGAACAGACAACCTGCGGTAAAACACCCTGAGCCACTCGGGTAATATTCGCGGCTCCCTGAGTCAAAAATATCTGTGCCCCTTGCGCCTCTAAGCGCTGCGTAATATTGCTAGAGGCAAGGTCTGAACCCGATACAGGCAGGTTTCTTTGAGTTAAGACATGGGCAAGAGCCGACATCCCAATCCCGCCAATTCCAATGAAATGAAAGGGTCGTCCGCTGAAATCAACAGCATCAAGCATCGTAACTCCTTACACACACACCACACCGACAATCACGCGATATCATAGCAAGAATTACTTTTTTTGCGATATATCCTAGACCAAATTTGCCGAGTTTAATTCAGTAATTTTTCGCTCTTTTCTCTTTCAACTTTGTAAAAGTAAAATTGAAATTGCAAAAATTCTACTCAGTATTTGAAATTTGGTGACATTTTTTTAGGCATCTATCCCAATGAATCTTAAATTCCCTAGAAACACCTTAACTAGCTAAACTCTGACGATAGAATTCTATATAGATTCAATCGCAGTTGCGGCAATTCCTGAAACTTACTTAAATCTTTGTCTGCAATGCAGAAAATAGCGGTTTTTGGGGGAACATTCAATCCCGTTCACTGGGGGCATTTGCGAATCGCAGAAGCGGCAATGAGCCAGAAATCCCTCGACCAAATTCTATGGGTAACTGTCTGTCCTCGCTACAAGGCTGCAACCATCTTAGAGTTTCGGCATCGGCAAGCCATGGTAGAACGGGCGATCGCGCCGTATCCTAGTTTTAGGCTATGCACATTAGATGCCCATCAGTCAAACTATGCGATCGACATTATTTTTTTACTCCAAGCCCGTTACCCCAACAGCGAATGGTATTCGATCGTTGGGCTAGATGCATTTCGATCGCTGCCTCGCTGGTATCGCAGCCTAGAACTCGCAGCACAATGTTATTGGCTAGTTGCACCCCGGAGAGATAGCGAGATTGAGGGCAAAATTAGCCTGGAGAAGACCCTAAATTATTTTGTCCAACAAGAGGTCAAAGTCCAGTGGGAGTACCTGAAACTTCCCCACATAGAAGTTTCCTCAAGCTTAGTCCGGCAACAGTGTCATCATTCTCGTTCTATCCATGCTCTGGTTCCAGAAACCGTCAGAACATACATCCTCGAGCAGGGCTTGTACTGACCTGCCTTTTGATCCCGCCCTTCTACCTTTCAAAAAATCCGCTTGAGACGCTTACTCCCAAAAGTGTATGATTTGGTTTACTACTAGCTTATTTATTACTCTGAGGTTAAGACGCAGTGATTAGAGTGGCAATCAATGGTTTCGGGCGCATCGGGCGCAACTTTGTGCGGTGCTGGTTAACACGGGAAAATAGTGGGCTTGAATTGGTTGCAATAAATGATACCTCTGACCCTAGAACCAACGCTCACCTGCTGACTTACGACTCCATGCTAGGCAAGCTCAATGCTGATATATCAGCAGATGACAATACCATCACCGCCAACGGAAAAGTTATTAAATGTGTCTCCGATCGCAACCCTCTTAACCTTCCTTGGAAAGCTTGGGATGTTGATCTGATTATTGAATCAACCGGTGTTTTTGTCTCAAAGGAAGGGGCTTCTAAGCATCTTGAAGCAGGAGCCAAAAAAGTTTTAATTACGGCTCCTGGCAAAAACGAAGATGGTACCTTTGTCATGGGGGTTAATCACAATGATTACGACCACCACAAGCACAACATCATCAGTAACGCCAGTTGCACCACTAACTGTCTAGCTCCTGTTGCTAAAGTACTTCACGAAAACTTTGGCATCATTAAAGGCACTATGACCACCACCCACAGCTATACCGGTGACCAGCGCCTTCTGGATGCCAGCCATCGAGATGTGCGACGGGCAAGGGCAGCAGCGCTAAACATTGTCCCAACCACTACTGGAGCGGCTAAAGCAGTTGCTTTAGTGCTGCCTGAACTCAAAGGTAAGCTCAACGGAATTGCGCTGCGGGTACCCACACCCAACGTTTCAGTGGTGGATTTGGTCGTGAACGTTGAGAAGTCAACCATTGTTGAGCAAGTCAACGAAGCGCTGAAAGCTGCATCTGAAGGCCCTATGAAGGGAATTTTGGGCTATAGCGAGCTAGAGCTTGTTTCTTGTGACTATCGCGGGCACGACTGTTCTTCCATCATTGACTCTGGTCTAACCATGGTGATGGGTGGCGATATGGTCAAAGTGATCGCTTGGTACGACAACGAGTGGGGCTATAGTCAGCGCGTTGTTGACCTTGCTGAAATTGTGGCTAAGAACTGGGTCGCATAAGCGACTCATTTGGGTTTATAAGCTTAAAAATTGAAGGAGAGGGGCAGTGTTCCTCCCCTTCAATTTTATGCAAGCCAATCATTTATGTATGCCAGATTTTTATGCCAGATTTGAACTTGTGTTAAGCCTCCGCAGCCACAGTCTGAGCATCTTGGGGAGCCTCAAACTTATAGCCCACTCCACGGACAGTCTGAATTAGAGCAGGTTGAGCCGTATCAATTTCGATCTTTTTACGGATTTGCCCAATGTGAACGTCCACAACCCGTTGGTCGCCTACATACTCATAATCCCAAACTTTCTGAATGAGCTCAGCGCGTCGCCATACCCGACCTGGATGGCTGGCGAGGAAATGTAGCAGATCAAACTCTAAGGCAGTCAAGGCGATCGCTTCATCATTTAAAGTTACTTCCCGTCGCACTGGGTCAATCACCAGACCATTAAATGAGAGACACTGTTGTTCAGCCGTCGTGACTGCCCGGACTCGCTTCAGAACAGTTCTTACTCGCCGCTCCAACTCACCTAAGCTAAACGGCTTAGTGAGGTAGTCGTCTGCCCCTTGGTCAAATCCTCTAATTTTGTCAGCCTCGTCGCTGCGGCTAGTCAGCATTAATACAAAGACCCCTGTTCGACTTTGCATTTCTTGACAAAGAGCAAAGCCAGTCGAGTCTGGTAAGTTGATGTCGAGAATCACCAAGTCGGGGTTGAACTGCTCAAAGAGGGTTAGGGCTGATTTCCCATCTTCGGCAGCTTCTAACTGATAATCCTGTTTTGAAAGAAAACGATGAATCAGAGTCCGAATGGCGGGATCATCATCAACTACAAGAATCTTTTTGGCTTGAGCCATGACCATAACCTTATACGCTAATCGGTGAGCTTGAACGGATCGAGAGGAATTTGTTAAAAAATCTTGAAAGCTAGGTGAAAAATTGTATGCAATCCCTACGCCCTGCTCTGAAATATATTCACAATAAATATATACTCGGCATTAAGGGTGAAAACAGAAACAATTACCAATTCGATAACTTGTGGGGCATTGTTGATAGGGCATTGATCTACATCCAGTGAGCCTTGGACAAAAGAAGCTAAACTTTTAGCGTAAAGCATAATTGCAAGTAATCTTTATATTGACCCTATTTAAGAAAATAGAATAGATGATTACACTGATGATTGCTGGAATCATTCACCCAGTCCTTGTGACTACACCAACTCAATGAAGTTAGCATCTTAGACAAAAATCGGGTGATACTAGGAGATCTAGGGCATCACTAGATTTTTTATAAAAAATATTAATTGGATTAGCGGGAGTCTCCGGAGGTTGCAAATGAGCGGTAATAGTCACTATGAGATACTTGGGGTAAATGAAAACTCATCGTTTGATGAGATTCAGGAGGCTCGAAACATCCTTTTAGAAGAAAAAGGTGGCGATCGTAAGCAGACTGAAGCAATTGAGGCTGCCTATGATGCCATCCTGATGGATCGGCTACGTCTTCGTCAAGAAGGAAAAATTAAGGTTCCTGAACGGATTCGCTTTCCTGAACGCTTAGTAGAACCGCCCCCAGACTTTGCCCCAGCAGCCCCACAGCAAGCTCCTGGGTGGTTAAAGAACCTACTGGATCGACCAGTCCTGTCTGACCTTGCTCTGCCAGGGGGGCTGTTTTTAGGTATGGGTGCCTTAAGCTTGCTTTTAGGCAATCCGACAGTGCCCTTAGCTCTGGGGGTAGGGCTAAGCCTATACTTCCTCAATCGTAAAGAAAAGAAGTTCCTTCGTGCCTTTTTATTGACCCTGGGTGGGTTAGTGGTGGGCTGCTTTGTGGGACTTCAAATTGGTGGCTTGGTCGCAAGCCAATTAGCAACGATTTCACTTACGCTAGAGACATTTGCAGCAGGAGTTGCACTGATTGTTCTATGGCTAGTCAGTAGTTTCTTACGTTAAGAAGATTTTTCGAGGCCGGCTAGGTCTGCTTGCCTCGAAAAAGCATTGTGAAGAGGCACTGTGGAGACACCAATATCTCCTTTAGAGTGCTTTTTTAATGATCTTAATGAGTAGTATTCTTCTTTCAGAGGAGACAAGTTTTCTAGTGAGGAAAGCGATCGCCTCTTGCAGCGTATTTTGCTTAGATTCGGAGAGATAGCAAAAAATTAAAGTTCAGGGGCTTGCTCAGAGTCTTCAGATTTAGAAGAGGTAAAAAGTCCGGCTTTAAGAGTGAAGTCAATAGTGGCAGTAGTGGGCACCGTGCGCACTGTTCCACTGGAAGAAGTGCTGATAGAGGTTTGATGGCAAAGTAAGGTTAAGACACAGGAGCATACTGCTAACAGGCAGAAATCGAGGTTTCGCCCCGATTTAAGCCAGTCGCCAGGGTAGACGAGGGCGAAGTCGCCAGAGTTCTTTTGGGATTGCACCTTTCTCATGATTTCCATCTATCGGTTAACGCAAAATCTAATGGCAAGATCTCAAGATCTAATAATAGTCCAGACTGCTGACTAGACTGCCCAGTTCCCTTAAGAAAGTTAGGGGTTATTCCATAATTCTGACTTGTGAACCGTTTTCAGTTTTGTAGACTTCGATGCGGGTTTGAAACGCTTCTTTTAGGTGAGGCATGTGAGTCACAGTTAGGATGCAAGCAAAGTCAGCAGCGATCGCATTGATAGAGCTAATCAGGCGATCGCATCCAGCTTCGTCTTGGGTGCCAAAGCCTTCATCGACAATGAGAAGCTGTAATGCCGTACCCGATCGCTGTGCGAGCAACCGGGCAAGAGCCAGGCGAATGGCAAAGTTAACCCGGAACGCTTCGCCGCCAGAGTAAGTTTCATAGGGGCGAGTACCGTGAATATCGCTAATGAGGATATCTAAGGTTTCTATCAGCTTGGGGTTGAGAATTTTAGACTTGCGGTTAGAACGTTGGGTCACAAATTGGATGTGAAGTTGATTGGCACTCAGTCGTCCTAAAATTTGGTTGGCTTCAGCTTCTAGTTGAGGTAAAACGTTTTCAATCATTAAAGCTTGCAATCCATTCTTACCAAAGGCTTGGGAAAGTTCTTGATGAATTCTAAGTTGGTGACGAGTGGCTTGAAGTTGAGTCGTTAGGTCAATGTGCTGAGCTTTGAAAGCCTCAACGTGCTGTTGTTGCTGTTGCAGCCGACCCAATTGGGCAAGGTGATGATCGAGTTGGGTACGATTTTGGTGAATTTGGGCTTCTAGGGCTTGAATTTCTGAACTAGAGTCAGGGTTGTCTTGAAGTTGTTGTTGAAGAGATTCTCCATGGGCGAAGACAGTTTGAAGCGCCTGATGGCGATCGCTTAACAGGACGACCAACTCTTGCGATCGCTGTTGAAGGAGAGGATAGTGGTGCTGCGCTTGAAGCAACTCTTGGTAGCGTAATTGTGAGGGTTGCTCTTGCCGAAGGGTTTGGCGCAGAGCAGTATGCTGTTCTAGGCTGTAGTCGAGGGCTAATAAGTGGCGATCGATCTGGTCGATTTGCTGTTGAAGAGGAGTATAGGCAATTGCTTCTAGAGAAGCTTCGAGATGAACGATCAAGGCGGCTAGCTCTGGCAACCGCTGTTCAACCTGGGCTTGTCGACGGTGCGCCTGCTTGATTTCGGCTTGTTTAATCTCTGCCCAACGGTAGCGATCGACCTGACCTCGGGCTAAGGCATGATTTTTGTCATCGTAGTTCAACTGTTGCAGGCTAGCCTCAACAAGACGCAGTTCTTCCGCCAGATCAACAGCAAAATCGTTTTGATGGAGCGATCGCTCAATATCCAGTTGCTCTGCCACAACCTTCTGGAGCCGTTCTAGACCCTCTACAGAGCGCTGAAGCTGTTCTTGCAATTGCCCCCGTCGCTCCAATGCCGCTCCATAATGAACGAGTTCTTTGTCTACGTCTCGGTATTCTTGACGCAGGACTCGGATTTCGCGATCAGAGGTAGTCAGTTGTTCTCGAATGACCCAGATCTGGCGGCGAATTTCTTGTTGTTCGTGCTGGTGATGCTGAAGGACGTGCTGCCAGTGCTGTTCATCCAGCGGGCGATCGCATAGTGGACAAGGGGGAAAAGGCTGAGTAGGCACTAGATCATGATTCTCAGAGAACAGAGGCAGGTATTCCACCAAAACCTCTGCACTGGACTGATAAAGCGCGTAGGGTGAGCCACCTTTAGTCCCATTTTCTTCGAGGGTGGGAGGCGCTGCCCTAATCGTTTCTGGAGTCTCTTTTTGCGGTTGTTCCCGCCGAAGCAGCAAAAGCTTTTGGTCAAGCTCTGCCAGTTCCCGCTCAAACTCTCGTTGCCGCTCTTGCAGGCGCTCTAAAAAATTGCGGCGCTCTACACCCTTTTCGCGAACTCGCTGTTGATAGAAACGACGTTTTTCGAGATGGTTGATTTGTTGGGTAATTTCTAGGAGAGTTTGCTGAAGCTGGGGCTGTTGTTGTTGTTGGGCTTCTAGGCGTTGCTGCAAAGCGTGAAGTTCTTCCAGACGGGCAGTGAGCCGCGATTGGGCGCGATCGAGTTGGGTCTGAAGCTGGTGTCGGCGCTGGGTGAGGGGTGATGCCTTCATTTGGAGTTGATCCAATTCTGATAATCTTGCCCTTGCCTGTTGAAGCTGCTCCAGGGCAGTTGCAATCTCGTCAGCTTTGCTAAGAATTTGTTGATTCTCTTGCTGCTGTTGGTGAAGCGCGTCTTGCTGTACTTGAGCTTGCCTCAGTTGGTCTTTGAGAATGCTAATTTGCTCAGCTTGTTCCTGTAATAGTTGCTGCCGCTGGGTTTGAGCCGCTTGATAGGTTTGAAACTTAGCAGTTTGAACTTCTTCTTCGGCTTGAAGCGTGTGATATTGGGCGTAACGAGCCGCGATCGCCTTCCCCTCTGCCAGAATATTTTCAAGCTGTCGCTGTTGCTGTTGTAGATTATTTAAATCTTGCTGCAATCGCTGGCAATCTTGTTGAAGATGCTGTTGCTGTTGCTGTTGCACCGTCAGTTGTTGCTGCCAGTCTTGACGCTGCTGCTGAGTTTGCTGAAGCTTGCGCAGGCGATCGCCATCACAAGTCTGTTGCTGTTGCATTTGGGTTAGCGTTACCCTGAGATTGGCTGCTTCGATCGCCAGTCCATCGCCTTGGCGCAACTGCGTAGATAATTCTTCAAGGTTGCGTTCTAGCACAGTCAGTTCTGCCTTGAACTGCCTCGCCTTTTCCTTGGCTTGTTCAGCAATTTCATCGTACTGATTAAGCTTGAGTAAATCGGCAAGAATTTGCTTGCGATCGCTAGGGCGCTTCAGCATAAACTCATCGGCGCGCCCCTGCCGTAGATATGCCGAGTTAATGAAGGTGTCGTAATCTAACCGCAAATGCTGAGAAATGATCTGTTGAGTAGCTCGTACCCCTCTTTCAGTCAGCGATCGAAAGCCTGGGGGCGAGAGAACTTGAAATTCAAGGGTGGTAGCTTGCCCTCGGTAACGACTACGAATAATTCGGTAGGTTTGATCGTGGCACTGAAATGTAAAGTCTACCAACGCTTCCATTGAGCCTTGATTAATGATGTCGTCTTCAGTGCTAGCACGACTTTGCCCCCAAACTGCCCAAGCGATCGCTTCCAACAACGATGACTTCCCAGCCCCATTAGCACCACAAATACAGGCGACATGGAGACCTCGAAAACTGAGGGTTGCCTCACGATAGCTAAGAAAGTTTTTAAGCGTGAGCTGTTGAGGTATCACGAAGTCAGGATCTAGATCTTATGAAACCAAGATAGCAGTACATTAGCACTTTAATACTACCGAACTATTCCATTCGCTCCAACATCAACCTAGCAAAATACTATTCTCTTAAATTATTTGTAGCAGGAGATTCTTGAACCAATTTCCTAAGACTCTTGGCAAGTGATATTTTCTAGGCTCAACTTTTCTGACACCGCAGTCAATTCACTTTGTCGAGGCAAGACAACGGCATCAAGTTCTGCCTTCATATCGAATCCTTGCCAAGCCACCATTCCTGAAATTTGCGTCAGCTTAAAGGGAGATGCCGCCAAGGGGCACGTACTCCAACTACCTTGAACCGGAACCCCCAGCTTCTGGCAATTCCCTCCCCGTCGCCCCTCTGATCGATAGAAGGTGCAATGACGACAGGATAAAATATTGCCTGCTAGAGATTTCATAGTGTTTGGTCTTTCCGACGCGAATCTTCGTCCTCATTCTGATCCATAGTTTTTACGGCTTTTCCCTCAGAAAACAGTATCTAAACCTTACCCAGAGGCACTTTGAACGATCCCGAAGAAAACCTAATATTTTAGATTGTCTTTAGACTCTTGTTACGTTTAGAGAAAGACTTTCAAGAGGTAAGATTCTGTCCAAGACCTTCTAAGTAACCCTACGGATATTGCCTAGAACAGGCTGGGGATCGCGTCAAACAGGAAGCGAAAGAACAGCGCAAATGCGATTAATCGCGAGTTAAGAGAAAATAAATTTTACAAAATGGTAAGAAACAGAAATTCATTGAATATCAATCAATATGCAAACTAATTTTTGATAAAAATTACGCTGAATAATATAAATTTGTAATCTAAACCGTGTGTCTTTATCCGTAGAATTGCTGAAGAGCAATATCATTTTTGCAGTAAAGCTTTTGTCATTAAAAACTAACTTGTATGTCCGATTCCACCCCTCTTGACCTAGAAACTGCCCATAGGATTTTGAAGCAGTTTGGTACGCTTAAGCCTGCGTCCATACCTGGCGTAAACCAGACCAGGGTTCAGCAGGCGTTACTGCTAGCTGCAAGTCAGTCTGACTATCAAATGCTGGGCGTTTGTGCTGACACTTTAGAGCAAGGAATTCTGGCTTTGCAGGGCTATGCTGAGGCATTAAGCTACAGCCCAACCTTCAACTTGGAGCCTGTCGAAGGTTCGGTCTACATCAAGTTCAATCCAAACTCGGCGAAATGTTATGCCAGCCCTTATGACGGAGAGCATCGGGGCGTTTTAGTGTCTTGTCAGTCTGCCGATGATGCAGATGTTAATGAAACCTATGGACATTTACCGCTGGATTTGTTTGAGCACTCGACCTAAATCTCTTCCCCAACCCTCTGCTAAAGGAAAGAGGTCTTTGATTCAGGCTCAGACTTTCATGACAGCGCCGACATTAGCAACGCCGTTTTTTCTTCACCTGACGATACTACGCCATAAACTTTCCCAGATTTTTGCAAACTGAGTGTTCCAGATCTGCGTCATTTGTAGCCATAGCTCTTCAGGGCCAACGCCAAAAAAAAGCTGTAGCCCTAGCACGACTGCTGCGATCGCCAGCGCTGTGCCAACGGTTGCTTTAACCACCTTTAGCAACCAACCAAATACCAAAAAAGCCACCAACAGCGAAGCAACTACAATTAGCCCCGTCATAGCTCTCCCATTGTCAATTTATTGTTCCTGTTAATGGCGAACTAGCACTAGCATAAGCTTTAACAGGGATACGTCCTGCCAAATAAGCCATGCGTCCCGCCTGCGTTGCCATGCCCATCGCTTCAGCCATGAGCGCTGGGTCTTCAGCTTGAGCGATCGCCGTATTAATTAACAAAGCATCTGCTCCCAGTTCCATTGCCTGGGCTGCTTCGCTAGGTGTGCCAATGCCTGCATCGACCACGACTGGAACCGTAGCATTTTCAATAATAATTTGAATATTTGCTAAATTCTTGATACCCTGCCCTGACCCAATGGGAGAACCCAGAGGCATCACAGTCACACAGCCTACTTCCTGCAACCGCTTCGCCAACAGTGGATCAGCATTAATGTAGGGCAATACGGCAAACCCCTCTTTTACCAGCTGCTCTGCTGCCTCTAGCGTGCCAATCGGATCAGGCAAGAGGTACTTACCATCGGGAATAACTTCTAGCTTGACAAAATTGTTGTCTTCTTGCCCCAACAATTTTGCCATTTCCCGCCCCAAACGCGCCACCCGAACCGCATCTTCGGCAGTCTGACAGCCCGCTGTATTAGGCAGCATCCAAATCTTGCTCCAGTCGATCGCCTCTGCCAATCCTTCATGTCCTGGCGCACTAGTTTGAACCCGGCGCACTGCCACGGTGACAATTTCGCTACCACTAGCGGCGATACTTTGGCGCATTTGGTCAAAGTTACGATACTTGCCCGTACCCGTCATTAAACGAGATTGAAAGGTGCGTCCAGCAATGGTAAGCGGAGTTAAGGAAAGCGCGCGCTGAGGAGATGAGAGCGTAGCAGATTGAAGGGATGAAACCATGGTGCGTA
Organism: Timaviella obliquedivisa GSE-PSE-MK23-08B; assembly: GCA_019358855.1. Lineage (NCBI taxonomy): Bacteria > Bacillati > Cyanobacteriota > Cyanophyceae > Oculatellales > Oculatellaceae > Timaviella > Timaviella obliquedivisa. The sequence continues at coordinate 194,041 of JAHHII010000006.1, forward strand.
CTAAGAGGAGAGGTCATTCAGAACTCCTAGCCTACCACCAAGCAGAGATCGGTCGGTCGGCAGAAGTGGGGCGAGGGGTAGAGGTAACCGTCTGTCTAGAGCCAGGAGCAATGACCGATCGTTGAGAAGTTTGGCTCGGAATCCTCTTCAATTCTTCGGCAGCAAGCTTTTCGGGCAGCGTCTGCCAACCGATTTTAGCTTGAGGGCCATAGACAAAAGCATCTAAAGAATCGCTAAAATTTCCAACGTTTTTAGAGAAACGTGCCACTAAATCTTGACCCAATCGCCGATAGTCTTGAACATCACGGGGGCTGATAGATGGGCGATCGGTTTGAACACCAGGCTGACGATCGGGCGAGAAGATTGCCAGGTCATCAAACCTAGGATTAAGAGAGCGATTCGCTAGAAGGATGGCAAAAAAAATCAGTAAACTAATAGCGACAAACTGAGTCACATTTTTAATTAAACGAAGCGCTGTAAATGCCAGCCCAACGACAGAAATACCCAGCAATGACAGAATAATCGTGACAGGTTCAGGCATGTGAGTGCCTCCTAAACAGAAGAGTTAGTGAGAGCAACCTGTCCTCTAGCTGTTCTTCAAACATCACCATAGAGCGGAAACAGGCGGAGTACGAGGCGCGTTCCCAGCAGTCGTAGGTGCAGGATTGATAGGACGAGCAGGTTCGCTCACAGGGGGCAGAGCAGATTGAGCCGTCAAATCAACCAGATTCCATCCTTTGTCAGCACTTGGGGAGGCAGAAGAGGGTGGAGTGGCAATTCGGGTAGAGGGAACATTTGCTGAAGGAACGGTCGTTGAGGGAACTGTCGTTGAGGGAACAGCATTAGGATCTAGCGGTACAGGCTCAACGCTGCTGGTTGAATTGGGATTTGCCGTGGAGGGGACGGCGGGTGGGGGCGGCGGTAAGGAGGGCAGCCCTAGTTTGACTTCACCAGTGCGAACAGCGTTGAAGGTTTCGGACATTTTGCCGGGAGCAATGAACAGAGTGGCGATCGCCAATGTAGCCAAACTCAGCGGTCGAATCAGCCCTTTCAAAGCTGCGCCCACCACTGCAAAAACTGCACTTAGCACCCAAAAGCTCAGCAATCCGTCCACAACTCACCTCTGCTGCAACATAATTTTATTGTAAGACAGCCCACCCTCTGTTAAGAAAACCCGCGACTTAAATTTATATCGCCTCAACTAGTATCAATTTTCCTTACAATTTCCTGATAACGTGTCTTTTCATCACCGCAAGCCCACCTAAAACCTATGACTGTCGATTTAATGGACGCTCAAACAATCTGGCTCTACGACACAACGCTGCGAGATGGCGCACAGCGCGAAGGTTTATCGCTGTCGCTAGAAGATAAGCTGCGAATTGCGCGTCAGATCGACCGTTTAGGAATTCCATTTATTGAAGGGGGTTGGCCTGGTGCAAACCCCAAAGACGTGCAGTTTTTTTGGCAATTGAAAGAAGAGCCTTTGACTCAGGCAGAAGTTGTGGCATTTTGCTCGACTCGCCGTCCCGGCAGAAAAGCAGATGAAGACCCCATGCTACAGCCCGTCTTGGCGGCTGGAACCCGTTGGATTACGCTCTTTGGCAAGTCCTGGGATTTGCATGTTACTGAGGGACTACAAACCACATTGCCCGAAAACTTGGCGATGATTCAAGACACGATCGAGTTTTTCCGCAGCCAAAATCGGCGGGTGATTTACGATGCCGAACATTGGTTTGATGGATATCAGCAAAACCCAGAATATGCGCTGAAGACTTTGGCAGCGGCGATCGCTGGCGGAGCCGAGTGGTTAGTTTTATGCGACACCAACGGTGGCACATTGCCGCACCAAATTACGGCGATCGTGGCTGCTGTCATTGAGTTTGTGAAGCAGCAAGCTGCCTCTCCTCAAATTGGCATTCACACCCACAATGATTCTGGGACAGCCGTTGCAAACGTCTTAGCCGCCGTCATGGGGGGAGCCAAAATGGTGCAGGGAACCATCAACGGCTATGGCGAACGCTGCGGCAATGCCAATCTTTGTACACTTATTCCCAACCTCCAGCTAAAACTGGGCTACTCTTGCGTTCAATCGACTCAGTTAGCCCACTTAGCAGAATCTAGTCGGCTCATCAGCGAAGTAGTCAACCTAGCGCCTGACGATCATGCCCCGTTTGTGGGGCTGTCAGCATTTGCTCATAAAGGCGGTATCCATGTCAGCGCGGTTGAGCGCAATCCTCGCACCTATGAACACATTGAGCCAGAGCTCGTCGGAAATCTGCGCCGGATTGTCATTTCTGACCAAGCAGGATTAAGCAACGTCTTGGCGAAAGCGCGGAGTTTTGGCATTAATTTAGATAAACAAGATCCGCAGTGTCGGCAAATTTTGCAGCACCTTAAGATCTTAGAGAACCAGGGGTATCAGTTTGAGGCGGCAGAGGCAAGTTTTGAGCTACTCATGCGAGAAGCGCTGGGACAACGGCAACCGTTCTTCACTTTAAAAGATTTCCATGTCCATTGTGATATGTTGCCTGCTGCATCCCTCGATCTATCACCTGAGGGGGCAAGTCGATCTTTGGCAACCGTTAAAGTCTCTATCAACGGTAAAGATATTTTAGAAGCAGCCGAAGGAAATGGGCCTGTTTCTGCGCTGGATGCAGCACTTCGCAAAGCCCTAATTGGCTCTTATCCAGAAATTAGCTCGTTTCACCTCACCGATTACAAGGTGCGTATTCTGGACGGTGGAGCAGGCACAGCGGCTAAAACGCGGGTGCTGTTGGAATGCAGCAATGGTCATCAGCGATGGACGACTGTAGGCGTTTCGGCAAATATTATTGAAGCCTCTTACCAGGCAGTCGTAGAAGGATTGGAATACGGTTTGATGTTGCAGTTCCAGGCGAAAGCAGCGGTGGCATCTGGGTCTTAGGAAGTAGGTTATGGAAAATCCTGGTCTCCATAATTATTAGTCTCCAGAATTACTTTTCGCTTTGGTTTGCTCTACTTCGCCATGTGCCTTCAGCAGGGCGGCAATTTTTCGTCGCATTAAAATCCCAGGTTTATCGGTCATCATGTGTTGCTCTTGGGCGATGTCGAGAGGAACATTGTAGTCGGTTGTTTCTAAAATCGCTTTGTCTTCTAGCGTAACGGCGCGATCGAAGGCGATCGCACTGGCTGCAGAAGTTTCGGCTTCGGTATCATTGCGCAAACAAAACTGAACAATCTGCGATCGCGAATCACTAATTGGAACTGCCGTATTGACAATAACGTGGACTAAGCCGTTGGGATAAGCAATCTGCAGCCGACAGGTAAAGGGCATGTGCCAAGTCATATCTAAAGTCCGCAGGGTTTTATCTTGCTCCATCTTGAGGTTTTGCTGCTGCAATTCAGGGTTTGTCACGCCAAGAGTGCCCTGCATGGCAATTCCCTCTTCGGTTTCCCGAATCTCCATAGAATCGGGCACTGGGTGTTCGGCACTGCCAAAAGTTGTGACGTGAACAAAGGTCGGATGCGCCAAATCAAACTCGTTCTCCATAACCCTCAACCCCGCGCAGTTCCAAGGCTCGTAGAATTCGTGAATCAGCCGAAAATTGGGGTCGATCGCCTCTGGAATGTTGGGAATCTCTGCCAGCGGTTCGCCTAGGCAAACCCAAGCATAGCCATAGCGATCGGTGCAGGCATAAGCCTCTATTTTGTAGCTAGGAGAGATCGCGTCGGAGGACAGTTGAGGAACATGAGTACACACACCTTTTGCATCGTAGCGCCAGCCATGATAGGGGCACTCAATGCAGCCCTCGGTCACTTTGCCCAGAGAAAGTTGGGCAGAACGGTGACAGCAACGATCTTGAGCGGCAGCGGGATGTCCTTGGGAATCTCGCCAAAGAACTATTTTTTGCCCCAGCAATTCAAATGATAGAGGGCGATCGAGTAATTCTGATAATGGTATAACAGGATACCAGAAGCGCTTCAAGACAGGCTGTTGAGTGACTAACATCGCGATCTCTCAATAAATATAAAAAGTTTTCTAACCTGATTTAAACTCTAGCAACCGCTGACAGACTGTTCTCAATGAACTTGTCTTAGTAAACTTAAGTCCAAGCAAGTCAAAGTCAAACATCCTTTTCTCCTCCAGCTTAATTTGCTCTAGCTCAATCTTCTATACTAAAGATGTTGCGCCCTAAAGAACGTGACTAGGATTGTAGAGACTTCACCAGAGTCTGAAACAGCGCCATGCTGCGAGTTCCCCTGGTAGTGCATCTCAGTATTTTAATGGGCTTAAAATAATCAAAGGACTTAATTAGGATGAGTGACGAAATGGCAAATAAAATACAGAAAACAGATGCCGAGTGGAAGCAAATGCTGACTCCTGAGCAATACCGAGTGACTCGGCAAAAAGGTACAGAACGCGCATTTACGGGAGAATACCACGACAGCAAAGAGAAAGGCATTTACCAATGCGTTTGTTGCGGCAGTGACCTATTTACCTCTGATACCAAGTACAGTTCTGGGACGGGCTGGCCTAGCTTCTGGGATCCTATTAGCAAAACCAGCGTAGAGCTTGTCGAAGATCGCACTCTGTTTATGCGCAGAACTGAAGTAGTTTGTGCCAATTGCGACGCGCATTTAGGACATGTGTTTGGCGATGGGCCTGAACCGACTGGACAACGCTATTGCATGAACTCTGCTTCTTTGAAATTGGTTGATCCTAAGAATTAGGTTGAGACGGCTTTTTGCGAAATAGACCTGACATGCTCAAACCTGTAATCAGCATGATGGCAAGTCCTAAACCATTCAAAATGGGATAAATGCCTCCTAGGTGAAAGAGTTCACCGCTGTGCAAGCCCAGCAGAAAGTTACGGGAAATCCCCAGGTTAAAGTTCCATTCAGCAACCATTGTCACTAGCATTCCTGTAACGGTGGTGAGGATAAGTGGCAGAGCGACAATAACAGACAGAGTACGATGATATTTCCGAAAGGCTCGTTTCATAGAAATAGATCGGCGAGAAGAATATAGTCGGTAGGATCATGATCATCCTACTGACTGTTATATCTAAATTTATATCTAATTTATATCTGAGACGGCTCCGGTCACTTTATCTTTCGCCGCGCTGGTCACGCCGATCAGGTTTTGCCCTACAGTAATTGGCAGCATCAGTTGTAGCTTTCTCAGTGTTGTAGCCTGCGATTGCCAGCACGCTCACTGTAGCGATCGCCAGCATTGAATGCGACCAAATCATAAAGAGATCCTTTGAAAACCTGTAGCCGCTGACACTCAATAATGCGCGAGGAAAGATAGGCAAGGAATCATCAAGAAGTCGAAAAAACCTACCTTTTTAAGGTTTTGGGCTTTCGTTTCTCTTCCGGAATCAAACTCATGAGAAATATCTGGCAGCCAGCAAAAATGATAGGATGAATAATGAAAGAATTATGAAATCACCTTCCTATGGCTGACTCGTCCCAACCACCAAGCCTTCCCGAAGTCCACCGTAGCATCCCCATTCCCGAGAAAGGATTTTGGCGTAAGCTTTTAGCCTACGCTGGGCCTGGGTATCTCATATCGGTTGGGTATATGGATCCTGGCAATTGGGCGACTGATATTGCTGGCGGGTCACGATTTGGCTACACCTTACTCAGCGTAATATTGCTATCGAACTTGATGGCAATGCTATTGCAAGCCCTTTGTGTTCGGTTGGGAGTTGCCACTGGAAAAGACTTAGCCCAAGCCTGTCGAGATTACTTCGGCAAACGAACTAGCTTTGTTCTCTGGATACTCTGCGAAATTGCGATCGCTGCCTGTGACCTAGCCGAACTTTTGGGCAGCGCGATCGCTCTTCAGCTTCTCTTCGGGCTACCGCTTGTGTACGGTGTCTGCCTCACTGCCCTTGATGTTTTCGCCTTACTCTTCCTTCAACACAAAGGCTTCCGCTATGTCGAAGCGCTGATCATTACTCTTGTAACCACCATCGGCATCTGCTTCACCGCCGAGACCCTCTTTGCCAAGCCTAATATGGGTGGAATTTTGCAAGGCTATATTCCCAATGTCGAAATTTTACGCAACCCAGAAATGCTGTACCTGGCGATCGGCATTTTAGGGGCAACCGTCATGCCCCATAATCTCTATCTCCATTCTTCCATTATTCAAACTCGCCAATGGCAACCCACCGAACAAAAACGCTGGGAAGCTATCAAATTTGGCACCCTCGATTCAACCATTGCCCTGTTGTTAGCGCTGTTCATCAACTCCGCTATCTTAATTGTGTCTGCGGCTGTGTTCCACGCTTCTGGAAATCAACAGGTTGCCGAAATTCAGGATGCTTATCAGTTGCTTTCCCCCTTGGTTGGGGTAGGAGCCGCAAGCACTATCTTTGGTTTAGCCTTACTCGCCTCTGGGCAAAGTTCGACCCTAACTGCTACTCTGGCAGGGCAAATTGTCATGGAAGGGTTTGTGCGACTGCGGATGCCTGCATGGCTGCGGCGCTTGGCGACTAGGCTATTGGCTATGGTTCCAGCGCTGATTGCTGTGATCTGGTTTGGAGAGCAAAGCACTGGGCAACTGTTAGTGTTGAGCCAGGTCATTTTGAGCTTGCAACTCTCGTTCGCAGTTGTGCCACTGGTCATGTTCACCAGCGATCGCCGCATCATGGGAGAATTCGTTAACCCTTCTTGGCTTAAAACTTCGGCTTGGGGCGTGGCGATCGTCATTATGGGATTAAATGGCTGGCTACTAATCCAAACTTTTCTAAGCTGGTTTTAAGCCTAACAAGTCGCCTAATTTTCAAATAGATTGCGATCGCCCCAAAACGGGTCAAAAGACGGATCGATGGCTTCTAAGAAATCAGGCTTTTTCAATTGAGTAGGAGGGCGATCGGTGCTCCATGCCCACCATGCTGTTTCGCACTTACACTTGTAAAACTCTTGCCACTTACGGCGATGCTCTGGATTGTAAACCGGCGATCGACGATTGATCCACACCTGAGTTGCTTCGATCGAAGCCGCACGACAGCTAGGACAACAGAAAGACTGGGCATGAATTGCAGGCTGAATCCAGTCAGGAGGAGTTGGAGCGAAAGCTTCCATAGCACACAGGGGATGAGGACATTTACATGGTACAAGGTTCGGAGAAAGGCAAGATGAGAGTTAAGCTTTAAAGTTCGCTACGTCACGGTCAGCAGAAAATTCAAAAGAGCAAGCGACTAAAGTTAGGACTTTGATGGGCAGGCTAAATCCTGTTCAGCTTATTCTGTTCTTGCGTTCCCTTAACTATTATGCCTATCCTCAATTTCGTCTCCTTCATCGGAATCTTTGGGCTATGTGCGATCGCTTGGTTATTCTCCGAAAACCGTAATCCCAAATATTTCCCTTGGCGAGTCGTCATTATGGGAATTGGCTTACAGCTTGTATTGGGCGCGCTTGTCTTTTCGGTGCCTGGTGTAAGAGACTTGCTGCAAATCTTTAGTAACTTACTCAATGTTCTATTTGATGCAGCAGACGCTGGAGCTAGGTTCATCTTTGGTCGGAATATTCTACCCTTACCCGGTCAAGAGCCTATTATCCTGTCGCCATTGGCAGAGGGTGCAAGCTGTGCACCCGATACGGCAGGGCAAGTAATACCTGGTTTTTGTGGCATCAAGTTAGGCTATATCTTTGCCTTTCGGGCATTACCCGCAGTCATTTTCTTTTCAGGATTAATGGGGCTGCTCTATAACCTGGGCGTTATTCAGGTCATTACCAATATCTTCGCTAAAGTTTTCTACACCGTGATGCGGCTGAGTGGGGCTGAAGCGTTAAGTGGGGCTGCCAATATTTTTGTCGGCATTGAAGCGGCGATCGTGGTTCGTCCCTTTCTCGCAAAAATGACCCGCAGTGAACTCTGTGCTATCCTTTCCTGCTGCTTTGGCACGGCAGCTTCTTCTACTTTAGCGATCTACGTCAATTTCCTCCGACCTGTGTTTCCTAATATTCTGGGACATTTGGTTTCCGCGTCCATTATGGCGATTCCAGCTTGCTTTGTTCTCTCCAAAATTTTGGTTCCCGAAACCGAGATCCCCTTAACCGCAGATGGCATTCCTAACGAAATGATGGCACTGGCACTCACTGATCATTCAGACCAGCCCGAAACCGTTGGCGGCGAACCGATCGAGCGCGTCAGCCCCATGGATGCCGCCATCTTAGGAGCGTTAGATGGGGTGAAAATGGCAGTGCCGATCGCCGCAATCCTGATTTTGATTTTGGGCATGGTCTATCTCATTAATCAAATCTTTGGCGGTTTGGCAGCGTTGCCCAGTCCCGTTGGTGATATCTTCAAAGTCGTCACGCTGCAAAATATTTTAGGAGCCTTGTTCTTACCCCTGACAGCGCTGTCAGGGGTATCTTTGAACTGGAACGAACTCTGGGAATCTTCAGTCATTATTGGGCGACGATTGTTTGAAACCGCTATTCCACCCTATCAAGCATTAGGTGCAGCGGCGGCTTTACCGACAGCAGAACGAGTCATTAGCGATCGCGCCGTCCTCATTATTAGCTATGCTCTCTCCGGTTTTGCCCACCTCGCCTCAGTGGGTATTTTTGTTGGTGGCACTGCTGCCCTTGCTCCTTCCCGCCGCAGAGAAATTACAGAACTGGGCTGGAAAGCGCTCTTTGTCGGCACGTTAGCCACCTATATGATTGCCTGTGTTGCCGGAGTATTTGATACAGGCAGCGCTAGCATTTTGGGTTCTCCAGCGGCTCTTACCTTAGTTAAATGACACACGAGAATTAAATGACACACGAGAATTAAATGACACACGATCGCTAGAGGCATCTCGAAGCGATCGCTCACTGCGCTAACCAAGTCTCTAGATCCGCCAAACTCACAAAATCTAGTAGTGCTTCGCCTAGTGCGTCCAGCCGCTCTAAAGGAAGCGCTTCGACTTGGGCTTGCATTGCTTGTGGCAAAGAACCCACACGCCGATTCAGTTGACGGAGAATGAGCGATCGCTCTCCCCGTTCAATTCCTGCTTCCATCCAGCTTGTCACGACTTCCATAACAACCTCTTTTTGACTTGGATCAATTTTATCAAGTTCCGTTTGAAATACCTCTTCTTCCTGCTGTTCTAGCCTTAAATAGGTATCTACAAACCCTGATATCATCTTTGCCTGAGCCGGATTCAGTCGCAGTCGAGCCATTTGCTTTAAGCACTCTAGCTTTACAAGGGGTCGCTCTTGTCGCTCCATCTTCATTTTTGCCATGAAGGCACTGGCAACCGGATTTTGTAGTTGGGCATACGCTTGCCAGTTCAAGTGGTTGAGCCGAATTGCTCGATAGTTAAACTGCAAAACTTCCCAATCAGAAAACTTAACTTTGTAAGTACGGTCACCTTCTTCACGCGGACTACGATGAGAAAAGATCACAATGGGATAAACAGGCAACTGATAAATGCGATGCAGTTGAGAAAAATAATTGAACATGCGGCGATCGAAGTTTTTACCGAACACGCCTTGATGCTCTAGATGCACGATAAAAAATGAGTCTTCGTTTAGAAACCTGGCTTTGACTACCACATCGGCTTCGTAAGTGTCGCCCTCAGTTAAGTCAGCGAAGATTTCTTGAGGTTGGAACTCCAGGGAATGGCGATCGAGATAGACGGCGACTTGAGGAAAAAACAAGTCGATGAATTCTGGAAAAAATTCCCCCAGTAATTCTTTAAAGGCATGATCATGATCTGGCATTGCTAAGCCTCTGCAAACACAGGTAGGGCTAATGGCTCTGCCAACTTCTGCTGAGTTGTGGTTAATAGCGTATCTAAATAGCTGCGTAAATGATTCCACTGATGGCGATTAGGACGATAGGTTTGATCAGGCTGCTTGGCAAACAAAGGAGCAAGCTGCACCGACTGGTAGTCAGGGTTAGCGCGTGAGTCGGAAGTGAGCCAAAGGGCATCAGGATCGGCGAGAGCAAAACCACTGGGTAGGTGTCCATCCAATAAAGCCAGAATGGGAGTATGGCAAACTTGGGTGTCAATGCCTTGGTGCTCTAATAAAATCATGATTTCAGCGATCGTCACAGGATGATTGGGGAAAACTCGCAGCAGTTCTTGCAGCAAATAGTAGTCGCTGTACTGGTGGCGGCAGCGATCGACAACCTGGCGATGCAAGGGCAGAACTGCTAACCCGTAAGCTACACGGCTACAGCTTGGGATACAAGTTTCTTGGGGTGATGAGGGGAGATCATAGGTGTCTTGAATAATAGTGGCGTTGGGCAGCTTTTGCCGCAGCCACCGAGCGATCGCCCCCAATGATGCCGTTCCGCCACTGCAAATCACTTGCTGAACAGCTAAAACAGGCGTTCCAGTTTGAGTTAGCAGCGCGTTCAGTTCGCGGTTTAACCGTTGCACATAAGGTAAAATTACCTGACTCGCGAGGTCTTGTCGCAGGATTGTTTTATAAACCTCTCCCAGTTTTAGGGTAAAGCTGCTCTGCTGCTGGAGCTTAATCTTGAGGTATTGTGCTGCCTCTAACAATGCCTGCCCTGCTGCCGAATCAGTCAACCGTTGGTGCAGTCGGTATCGCTGAGCCAGGTCAGGCTCACCAGGAGCAGGAAAAATTAAGTCATCAAAATAGATCTCTTCTAGAGAAATTTTCATATCTAGATCCACTTCGCCTGGTTCACCCATTTCCCGATTCAAAATGAGTTGACAAATAATATCTTGATCAATGCTACTGCCCGCGTAGGATAAGGTGCGAAATTGAAAATCTTTGTGGTGCAAAACTTGCGATCGACCGGGTAAATTGACCATTGCCATTTCTGTAACCGCGGCTCCTGCATGGAAAACCAAAGTTTCGCCCTGCCAATCGGCGTGATGCAAATGTACATCTTGTCCAGGATGCGGCGGCAACTGAATCTCTGCTCGATCGGCAGGACAGATGGCTGAAAGAAGAATCGCGATCGCCTCTTCAACTAAGAAAATTTGCTCAGGCTGTGCGACCAATCTCGCCCCCAAGACTGCCTCCCGCAGATTGAAGCTGTAGGTATCCGACCAACCTGCCGGGTAGCCAAGTACCACCGTTGCTAATTGCCGCATTGCCTGCTGAAAAGCTTTGTCTTCTAGCCCCATTGCCCCCGACAGCAGGGCAGCAGCATTAGGACAGTTGGGATTGAGAGTCATTAATAAACTTTGAAGAGACTGATGCACCCAACTCAGCGGGAACTGGAGATGATCAGCGCCTTGCAACATAGGCTCCCACCGAGACAGGGTTGGGGAGTAGTGAGGAATGCCCAACTTGAGGTAGGGCTTAAAGTTCTTTAAGACAAACTCTGGAGTGTCGGCTGTGGCGGCTAGAGCAACGGCAGCAGGGAGACAAAATTTTCGGCGATCGCCTGGCTGCTGGCTATGCCAATAGAGAGGATAAAGCTGACGAGTTTCACGGTTTAGCAAAACGGCTGAGATCCCCGTCGTGCCAATGTCAATTCCGAGATGCCAAGCTTTAGAAGCTGACGGGGAGGATGGGTGGCTCGCTCGATCACCCCCGTCCTGGACGGTGCTCTTCTCTAGAGTGCGATCTTTTTTTTTTGAGCAGTTCCTCCAACTCAGGCGATCGTCCGTCTAACTCTAGATCAGGAGATGGCTCAAATAATTCATCGTCTAACCCATCAAACGAAAAGGCATTGAACTCTTCAGGGTCTTCAGTCAAGAACGCTTCACGGTCGATTGGAGTAGATGAATGATCTTGCGGCATAGAAGTTTGGGGGGGAGATGCAGAAATAGATTCTGGGAGAACAGAGGTTTCTAAAGATAAGCCAACTTCCGAGTCAGGTGGATCAGAAACTGAAAAGTCAAAGTTGTTGAGGTCGAACTCTGTGGAGGATTGTGGTAGCAGGGTAGGATCAGCAGATTGCGGTAAGCCGACGGGATGCCCAGTCTCATCATCAAACAGCGTCATGTCCGCTTGAACTTGAACAGGTGAAACTTGAGGCAGATCAAAAATAGAATCGGAGAACTCTAGGTTTGATAAATCTGATTCCAGCAACTGACGCGTATCTTCTGGCAGAGCTTCTAAGTCAAGCATTGCAGGCGGAGCTGCATCTAGCAACAGACTTTCTTCAGGGTGAGCGGGTTCATAGGTGTTTTCTTCAAACTGTTCATCGATTTGAGAGGAAACAGTTGAGGGATCACCCATAAGATCAGAGAGAGAGGCGATCGCATCAGGGGGAGTTGACTCTGGGTCAGCAGTGACTTCTTGCAGAGGTGTCGCCGAGATCCCTTGCGGATCTCTCGAAGATCTCGTGGCTGGCTCAGGGTCAGGAACCTTCAGCAAAAATATTTCGACCGATTGAGATAACTCAGCATCAGAAAATTCTGGAGGAGGCGCTGCTTCTGCTTCAACGACCTCTGCTGGATCACCCATGCCTGAGAAAAACAAGTCACTTAGCTCAGCTATCTCTGCGATCGGAGTTTCTGTCTCTACCACTGCTTCGACTGGAGTCACAAATTCAGCAGTAAGCTCAACTGCTACTTCCCCAGCTTCCACTTCTACCCTATCTCCAAACAAACTTTGGTAAAGCTCATCATCAGCTTCCGAGTCATCAACCTTTGACGATTCGGCACCTGCACTTAATTCTTCAACACCCCTGCCGTTCAGTTGGTTCAACAAATCCATCGCCGAAGATAAGTCTTCAGTTAAGTCCTCAGTCTCAGCATTAGGGGGTGCAGTTGAAATTGAGGGCAACGGCTCTAAACTTTCCTGAAACAGAGTAATGTCTTCTGCATTGGTTGAATCTAGATGGTGCTGAAGTAGGGTAATTTCATCGTCATAAAAGCTGAGGGGGGCATCATCAGTCGAGAGGTCTAAAGGCTCTAAACCAAGGTCTGACTGATCCAAATCAGGAGTTTGACTAGCTGGGTTTAAGCCATTTAGTTCTCCTAAAAGTTGATCAATCTCAGTATCTACAGAAGGGGAACTCGTACCTAAACTAGGCGCTTCGACCTGAAGGGAAGATTGCAAGTAGGTTGAAGTTTCGCGCCCTAAATGTTCTGCCAAGCGATTGACCAACGCCGAAAACATTGCCTCACCCTGCTGCCCCAAGGTGTGCATTCGATTCAAGCCTTGCTCTAACGAATCCTCGTAGCTATTAATGTTAGCGTGCATGGATTCAAAAATGATGCGAATGGCTGAATCGAGGCGCATCATAAGCTGATCAGATTGGGCTTGTAGACGCTGCATGTGCTGGAGCCGCTGGGCTGGGCTAAGAGCATCGCCATCGCCCAAGAAGGGCTGATCAGCAGGCGTTTGCGCCGATAAACTTGCCAGCATATTGGCGACTTGCCCCGTCAAGTTTTCTTGCAACTGCTGCATAGAAGACTGAAGAAACTCAGACACAAATTGCTGATTAGCGGCAGGTAAAGACTGCTGCCGCTGTGCTTCAAGCTGCTGAACTTCTTGTGCCAATGCCGATCGCCGCTGTTGCAATGCATCAATGTCTGAGCGCAAAGGCTGGAGCATATTAGTGCGCAAATAATTCATTTCCTGCAAAACAGCTTGCAAAACCTGTTGAGCAGTTTCAACCGACTGCCCCGTCATTGCGCCAGGGGCAGTACTGCCTGTTAACGGTCTATCCTCTGCTTCCCGTGTCTGTTGTTGTAGCACTACTAGGTAGCTGCGGGTTTGTTGCAGCACCTGGCGCTGCTGGTCTACCTCACCAGATTGCAGCCAAGGAAAACGAGGGATGCTTTTACGAAGCGCCTCGTCAATTTGTCGAATGAGTTCTTGAATTTGGACAGTTTGCGGAGTCACTATTGAATCCTTTGTATTAAGCTTGACGGGCGTGTAGCTAGACTGACGGGAAGCAATACAGGAAGCAGAGGGTAAAGGATTGGCATAGCTGCCCAAATATTAACGCCATCCCCCGTGACGGGATCAAAATAATGCTTCGATGAATGGTAATTCAGGAGATGTCATTTCTTTTACATCTTTCTACTTAAGTTGAATGGAGCTTTCAGGAAAGTCTAGCGCTTCTCTACTAATCTGTTTTGATGTGGTAACTCAGATTTAGGAGTGACATGGATTAAAGATACAAAAGTTAAGATTGAGCGATCGCCACTGTCACGCCGCCTAAGTAATCTTCATGACGAAAGGTCTGTTTCGTGACACAAAGGTTTGCCCCAAGAGGTGCAGCTAGAAGGGCAGCCGCTTCGGCAACGCTAGGGCAACCCACTAAGGCTTGGGTACGGGGAGAGGAGCAAGTGGTGGGAATTTGGCTCAACTCGGCGGCGGTGAAGCTCAACAGGGAAAGATGGCGATCGCGGCAGTATTCTACTAATCCTGCTTCATCGGCTTTGCGATCGAGGGTGGCAATTGCGGCGATCGCAGTTTCGAGGAGATGATGACTTTGGCAGACCTGGGCGATCGCCAGTTCGATGAGTAAGCGAGAGGAATGGCGCTGACAGCCAATGCCGACCCAGAGTGTTTTTGGCAGGTGGGTTTTTGGCATAGGGTTAAATTTTCTGACTGACTGTTTTAAAGAATCTACTTTAAAGAATTTACCGTGATGCGGTTCCACGAGTCACCCCGAGTTGATTCTGCACTTTCAACGCTCTCCAAAGCTGAGAACCTGAGATTTCTCCTTGCAAAAGCTGACGGTAATAGTGAAGAGTTTGTATGACTTGCTCGGGGCTTTCATCTACAAATTCAACGCGGAAATGATGCACTCCTAAATTTTGAAGCTGTGAAACATATTCTGCGCCCGTTTGAGCCGTCGCATTAAATACAGTATTACGACACCCTGCATCAGCTTTGAGAACGTGCTGTTTCCCTGTGCGATCGAGCAACTTCACCTCGTGTTGTTCACAGGGGCGACCACAATTTGTATAATCAGTTCCCTGTGACATGAATGCACAAAAGACACAATGCTCCATATGAAACATCGGCATATGCTGGTGGATAGTGATTTCAAACCAATCGGCAGGACAGCTTGTGATTAAATCTTTAAGTTGGTCAATATTGAGGTCATAGGAAGCAGTAAGGCGCTCCAAATTAAAGTGCTGCTTCAAGTAATCGGCAGTCAGACCGTTGGCAACGTTAAGGGAAAAGTCTCCCAGGCAGCGCGCGGCTTTGCCGTTACCGCAAGGGTCGCCTGCAAAAAATTGAAGCTGATCATAATTTCGCACTAAATATCCATCGGCTTCGCTATCGCGCACTTGCTGTAAAATCCAGTTCTCTCCCGGTTTTGTAATTCGAGGAGGGGCGACCCAAATCTGTTGATGATGGGAGTGCGCTAGGGTGACGGCATCTCGGTAAGTTCGGGGATCTTCAAATTCGCAGTAGACCGTGGAAATATCAGATTCTACAACGGCTTTAAGCTGCTCAAAAGTGCGAACTAACGGTACGAGGGAGGGGTAATGCGATCCCTTGCGGATATCTCGAAGAGCTCGCCCGGATAAATTCTCTGCTATCTGAGGGTAAAGGGTAAGACGGGATGCATTAGGGTTGAGTTGCCATTGTTTGGGGCGCGATCGCAGTTCTTCTAGACCGTTCACAATTTCTCGTCGTAACCGATTCAGTTCACTGACTGGAATCATGACCTTACCTGTAATATGATTCGTTAATTTTTCCAGATAAAAAGGTGTGTTTCCTAGTCGTCCTAATTGTTCTTCTAGACGTTCTGAAGTCAGATGTTTGTTGTGCGCCTCGACCAAAGGCATAGTAGATTCGACCTGGGTGATATTTCCTTGTTCATCACGGGCGATCGCCACTAAGTTCTGTCCAATCTCGCCGTGGATTTCTAGCTGAATAGAACGTTGAAACTGAGGGATTTCTGTATTAAAACTTTGGCGAAGATGGCGATCGAGTTCAGGATCGCTCGTTTTCCAAACCTTGTTCCCTACTTCAATTTTGCGGAAGTTCAACGCATCTCGTCCAAAGCTCAAAACTGCATTCTGTCCTCGTTGTTCAACCGTGTAAATTCTACCGCCCTCTTCCTTCGCCTCTGGATGTCCGGAATCAAACACAACACCATCTCCGGCTTTGGGAAATTCCTGTACTTGTACCGTTACCTTTTCATTGCGAATTTCTGTGACTTCTCCCAGGTAAAAGCCTCGTTTTTTGCCAAACCGAGCGTGAACTAATTCTTGGTTGTTAATTCCTTCAAACCAGCCTGTATAAAGACCGCGAGAGAACGCCATTTCCAGGTTATATTGCTCTTCTGAAAGCACCGTATGTTCTAAATTAGCCATGATCCGATCTAACGCTTTGCGATAAACCTGAGTGACGTTAGCCACATATTCTGGCGTTTTCAAACGACCTTCGATTTTAAGGCAAGTTACTCCTGCTTTTACCAGTTCGGGTAGAACTTCTAGACCCGCTAAATCTTGAGGACTGAGAAGATATTTGCGATCGCCCAAATCCAACAATTTTCCATCTACCACCAAGTCATAAGGCATCCGGCAAGCCTGCGCACATTCTCCCCGATTCGCCGATCGTCCGCCCAAAGCCTCGCTCGTCAAACATTGTCCCGAATACGCGACACACAACGCGCCATGCACAAACACTTCTAACGGCAGTTCAACCGCTTGCTGAATTTTGTTGATTTCTTTAATAGAACACTCACGAGCCAGCACCACCAATTGACAACCCAACGCTTGGGCAAACTTCACACCCGCCGCGCTGGTAATGGTCATTTGCGTAGAAGCGTGAATGGGAAAATCTGGTGACAGGTGACGAATCAGGCGACAGATGCCAATGTCTTGCACGATCGCCGCGTCTACTCCGGCTGCAATCATAGAGCGTAAATACTGCTCGGCTTCAGCCAGTTCGCTAGGAAAAATCAGCGTGTTGAGCGTGACATAGCCCTTAACTCCCCGACGATGCAAAAACGCCATCAGTTCGGGCAAATCTGCCTCGGTAAAATTTTGCGCCCGCATTCTGGCATTAAACCGATCCAAACCAAAATAAATGGCATCGGCTCCATTTTCCACAGCGGCTTTGGCACAGTCCCAGTATCCGGCTGGAGCAAGGAGTTCGGGGCATTTGAGAGCAGAAGGCATGGGGGCGATCGCAAGAGAACCTCTTCATCCTATCGCACTCGTCCGACGACAAACTTGAGGTAACGCCCTTCGGGAAATTGGGCTGGGACGGGATGATCGAGCGGCTGTCCGGCTTCGTGGATAATTTGCAGGCGATGTCCGGTACTGGCTCCGGCGGCGGCGATCATTTCCTTAAATGCGTCGGGGTTAACTTGGCTAGTGCAGCTTGCGGTTGCTAATAAGCCGCCAGGGGTAACGCATTGCAGGGCAAGGGCATTGAGTTTGGTGTAGGCACGGAGAGCGGCGTGGCGATTTTGCTTGGTTTTGGCAAAGCTGGGCGGGTCGAGAATTATTAAGTCGAAGCGCTGTTTTTGTTCGACGTAGCGACTGAGTAAGGTGAAGCAATCTTCGGTGATAAAGGTATGGCGAGATTCGTCTAATTGATTGAGATGAATATTTGTCGTTGTGGCTTGTGCTAGCGATCGCCCTACATCTACACTGACCACTCGCTTTGCTCCGCCTCGCAGGGCATACAGTGAAAAGGCTCCCGTGTAGGAAAAGCAATTCAGTACTTCCCGGTCTTGACTCCAACCTTCTAAAAACCGCCGATTTTCTCGATGATCCAGGAATAGTCCAGTTTTTTGTCCGGTCTGCAAATCTACCTGAAACTTTAGATGATGTTCTTGTACCGTCAAATCTTTCGGCGCGGCTTGTCCCCAGAACAACCTGCCTTTACCGGATTCTTCATCTCTTTCTTCGGGCAAATCAGCAGAGTGCTTGGTTCGTAGAATAATGCCTTTGAGAGAATAGGTGGCGATTAACGCAGCAACCAGATCCTCTAGAAGTCTGGCAGCGCCTTCCATGTAGGTTTGAATCACGGCATAGTCGCCATATAAATCGACCGTTAGTCCAGGTAGCCCGTCACCTTCGCCAAACAGCCAGCGGTAGGCGGTGCAGCCCTGTTGCCGGAGGGGCGATCGCAGTTCCCAGGCAGCTTGCACTTGGTCATAAAACCATTTTTTGTCGGGCACCTGCCGTTCTGAAAAAATCCGAATGGCGATCGAACCGTTGGCATCCCACAATCCATATCCTGTCCACCCCCCGCAGCGCACCTTCACCCAAGTTCCCGATGGAAAGCGAACTGAGGGCGGCACATGGTTGCGGTAAACCCACGGATGTCCTTGGGCGAGGCGTTGTTTGAGGTGCGTGGGTAGTTGAATGTCTGGGGCTTTGGGCATGGGGTGATGAGTGGAGCGATCGCGGGGATGGGATTAATTTCTTCAAGTTGCTGTTGTGGATTCTGATACTACCTCTAAAAGTTTCATCGTAATGCGATCGCCCCCTCTTCTCCTTACGCTGCTTGCAAAGTTTGCGGTTGAGGTAGGAGCCTTCCCTCGGCTTCATAACTTTCGATGATTAGTTCCAGCACCTCTTGAGCATTTTTGAGCGCCTCTTCGTAGGTGTCACCGTGGGTAAAATACCGCTGAATCTCTGTCGAAAATTCTGGCAGTTCAACTAGGTAGCAGTCATCCTCATCAGACCAAGCAATATTTACTCGATATTTAAGTTGGCTCATTCGTTTTGTTCCTTTTCATCTAATTGTTGTAACGCTGTATTTACCAATTTTTCTAAGTAGGGCTTTGCGTCTTGGCTATCTTTCCCAGCCAGAGTAATTGGCAATTCTGGTAGTCCCGAATGAATCCAGCGTTCGTGGCTACCCCGGATTCGCTTACATTCAAAGCCAGCTTGACGTAGAATTGCCTTTAATTCCCTGATTTTCTTGGGCATATTTTTTCCAATTGTGCCAACTCTTTAACTGCAATTCCTCTGGTTAATGCTCTTAAAAATCCCATTCTTCAAACAAATCTGTGACAGGCATGGAGAAATCCGGCACCACATCCTCACCTTCTAACTGATCATGAGGACGCAACAAGCGATCGGGTTCCGGTGAATGGTAAACCAACACGTATTTCTCATCGGGATGAATGACCCACACTAAACGAGTGTCATTGTTAAAATACTCCACAATTTTTTCGTGGATCTCTTCAACAGTGTTGCCAGGTGAGAGAATTTCGACCACTAGATCAGGAGAACCTTGAAAGAAGCCGCGCGGTGGACGCTTTAATCCCTTGAGCCGTTCTCTTGCCACAAAGGAAACATCGGGCGATCGCTTGTTACCCGTCTTTAAAGTAAACGCTGTACTAGAATCGCAGACGGCACCCAGCCTATTTTGCTGTACAAACGTTGTCAAAACTGCGACTAAAATACAAGCCACATAGCCATGCTCCATCCCCGAATTGCCCATATCCACCAACGCCTCATTCACTAACTCATAACGATGCCCATCTTTAGGCAACGCCATAAACTCCTCATCCGTCCAAGTCTTCTGATCAATAGAGATAGTTTTGCCAGAGATCGCCATAGTTCCAGCCCTCTCAGATTTTCCTCAATCGCTGTCTCCAGTTTCGCACTTTCAGTAAACCGCTACTCCCAAGTTATCCTCAAGTCAGAGATTCAAGCCATCTCTTGAGAATTTCATTGGCAGATTCTACTCCCAAGGATTGCTCGCGCTACTATATTGGGTGCATGAAATTACGACGCGCGATCGCATGATAAACATCCCTCAACTTTTGGCTGAAGAACTCTCCCTGCGCCCCGCCCAAGTTGCCAGCGCCCTAGAACTGTTGGCAGAAGGAGCAACGGTGCCCTTTATTGCTCGGTATCGCAAGGAGCGAACGGAGGAGATGAACGAGATTCAATTGCGGGATTTGTTCGATCGCTTTGCCTACCTCACCGAACTGGAAGAGCGAAAAGCCATCATTTTGAGATCGATCGCCGATCAAGGTAAGCTCACCGCCGACTTAGAAACCCAAATTACAGCTAGCCTGCTTAAAACCGAACTGGAAGATCTCTATCTGCCCTATCGCCCCAAACGCCGCACCCGCGCCACGATCGCCAAAGAAAAGGGACTAGAGCCATTGGCAGATTTTATCCGCGCCTTGAATCAGCCTAACGTCCAGACGGTGTTACTGGAACCGGAAGCCGCTAAGTTTGTTTCAGAAGAGAAGGGCGTAAAGACGGCAGAAGAAGCTTTGAGGGGCGCATCGGATATTTTGGCGGAGGAAGTGGCGGAGAAAGCAGCGTTACGGGCGTATTTACGCGATTATTTGACGGATTCGGGAATGTTTGTGTCGCAGATGAAGGGGGAACAGCCGGAGGGTTCGACTAAGTTTGAGATGTATCGCAGCTACCAAGCTAAAGTGAAGGCGATCGCCCCTCACAATTTGCTAGCACTTTACCGGGGAGAAGCGGAGGGCATATTAAACTTCGACTTGAACTTTGATGAAGAGCAGGTTTTGGCTTATTTAGACTCTGAAGAAATCCACAGCAAAGCCCCTGCCATTCGTACTTTTTATCGCGGGATGTTAAAAGATGCGTTCAATCGGCTGATGAAAACTTCGCTGATTGGAGAAGTGCGATCGGCGAAAAAGCTACAGGCTGATGTGGAATCGATTCAAACCTTTGAGGCGAATTTAAGAGAACTTTTGCTGTCTGCTCCGGCAGGCATGAAACCGACAATGGCGATCGATCCTGGTTTTCGCACGGGCTGTAAAGTTGCGGTGCTAGATCAGACAGGTAAGTTTTTGGAATACCAAACCATCTTTCCCCATCAGGCGGCAAACCAGCGGGTGCAGGCAGGTCTGGCTGTGAAGAAGTTGGTGGAAAAATATCAGGTAGAACTGATTGCGATTGGTAACGGCACTGCGGGACGAGAAACAGACGAGTTTGTGGAGGAAGTGCTGCAATCTTTAGACCTCAAGCCCGTGAAAGTGATGGTGAATGAGTCGGGGGCTTCCATTTATTCAGCCAGTGAAGTGGCGATCGCTGAATTTCCTGACCAAGATATCACGGTGCGGGGAGCTATTAGCATTGGAAGACGGCTGCAAGACCCGCTAGCAGAACTGGTGAAAATTGATCCGAAGTCTATTGGTGTGGGTCAATATCAGCACGACGTTGATCAGAAGCTGTTGCGCAAAAAACTCGATGAAACGGTGGAAAGCTGCGTCAATTATGTCGGTGTTGACCTGAACATGGCTTCAAAAGAACTCTTGACCTCGGTGTCTGGCATTACGGGGGCGATCGCTAATAACATCGTGGCGTATCGGAATGAGAACGGAGCATTTGGCGATCGGCGCACTCTTCTCAAAGTCCCTAAGCTGGGCCCTAAAGCCTACGAGCAATCTGCTGGTTTTCTGCGCATCCGGGGCGGCAAGAATCCTTTAGACAATACCGCTGTACACCCTGAAAGCTATGGTGTGGTCGAAAGCATGGCGAAAGATCTCAATGTCCCTTTAACCGACATGACCCAGGTGGCGGAACGATTAAAGCAAGCCGACCTAAAGAAATATGCGACGGATAAAGTGGGCGAACCCACCCTGCGAGACATTTTGGCAGAACTGGAAAAGCCAGGGCGCGACCCGCGTGCCGAGTTCAAATATGCCACATTCAAGGAAGGTGTGAAAGACTTGCGCGACTTAACCGTGGGCATGGAGCTAGAGGGCGTAATTACCAACGTGGCTAACTTTGGGGCATTTGTGGATGTTGGCGTGCATCAAGATGGGCTAGTCCATGTGTCGCAGCTAGCAGATAAGTTCGTCAGTGACCCGCAGCAAATCGTGAAGGTGGGGCAGGTGGTCAAAGTTCGGGTGTTAGAGATCAATGAGAGTCTGAAACGGATTAGCTTGTCGATGAAAGCGGGCGGTGAAGGCATATCGGGTAGAACTGGAAAGCCTACAACTCAGCCTATTGTCCATAAAAGCAAGCGATCGCCCCAAACTCTATCGCCCCAAACTCTATCTCAAAGCAAGCATCCAGAACAAAGCAGCGTTAACTCCACAGAAAACAACGTCAACTCAGCAGGAAATAGCGTCAACCCTACACAAAACAACGTCAACCCTACACAAAACAACGTCAACCCTACAAAAAACAACGTCAACCCTACAAAAAATAGCGTCAAGCTAACAGAAAATAGCGTCAAGCCAGTAGAAACCAACATCAACCCAGCAAAAAATAGCGTCAACCCCACACGAAACAACGTTAAGCCAGCAGAAAACCGACCTGCCGCCGATCCAACCCTAGAAGACTTGAAGGCGAAGTTTGGAAAGAAACGCTAAATCTAGCCGAATCTATTTTAGATTTTGGATTTCATGTAAAGTCCTAACCTCAGATCCCTAATGCGCTTGATCTGCCCGCAAAAAATCGACAAACTGCCTCGCTGTCCTCCCCGATCGCCCATTCTGTCGAGTTGCCCACTGCAACGCCCGAAACTCTAAATCCTTATCCCTAATCTCGATCGCCGCTTCCTTCACCAAATGACGGACAATTTCTAAATAGGTGGTTTGATCGGCAGGCTCAAAGGTCAGCGTTAAGCCAAAGCGATCGCTAAACGACAGTTTTTCCTGCAACGTATCCCAGTGATGAATCTCATCCGCATCTTTGGGTGTGGGGCGATCGCCGTAAAACTCCCGCACTAGATGCCGCCGATTGGAGGTCGCATACACCGCTACGTTTTCGGGTCGCGCCGTCAAGCTGCCTTCCAAGACCACCTTAAGCGCCTTAAATGACTCGTCATCTTCCTCAAAAGACAAATCATCGACAAAAATAATGAACCGATGGGGCACCAGACGCAACTGCTCGACGATCGTGGGCAGATCTTTTAAATTCGCCTTGCCCACTTCAATCAGCCGCAAACCGCGATCGCCATATTCATGCACCAAAGCCTTGACCAGCGAAGATTTTCCCGTGCCTCGACTGCCGTAAAGCAAAACATTCAACGCTGGGTAACCTGCCAGCAGCGCCTCCGTATTCTTCAGCAACGCCGCTCTAGGAATCTCGTAGCCCACTAGCGATCGTAGCCGAACTGGGTCAGGGTGGGCAATACCCGCAAATTGCCCGTTTTGCCAACGAAAGGCATGATGGGTTGCAAATACACCAACGCCAGCTTGGCGATAATAATCGGCTAAGTCGGGCAAAATTTCTGTCCAATCTTCTAATGTTTGGAATTGTCGCCAAAGATTTGAGTCGAGGGCATGGGTGGGAGCGATCTCTGCGAGATACCCGCAAGGGGTCGTCCACTCTACTAACGGTGCAGAAAACGAAAACCTAGCCTTCATCCAGAGGTTAAACTGATGACCGCTGCATTGATACAAGCTTTGTAGCCCTCGTAAATCCTGCCGTGCCGCCAAGACTAAAGCAGGTGGCAACTCGGACAAAGGCGATCCTTTGTGAGGTACTCGCTGTACCCCACGAGTAAAAGGATTATCTGCCCGCGTAATCTGCGTCAACAAATAATCCTGCCAGCTTAGCCCCGCCGCCGCCATCGTCCGAAACCATTGCCCATACGTTTCTAAACAAGCCAACTCATCCTTACTCTGCTGCCGAAACACTTGTAGCAACCGCAAAAATGCCTGCCCAATCTCATCATCGAAAACTGACTGATACAGCAGTAACGCTGCCACCTGACGCTGCAAAACCTCGATTGAAGCAGAAACAGACTCGCTCATTGATACCAGATGTTACAGAACATTGATTACAGACGAATTAGGGGTTGAACAATGAGAATATGAGCGAGGGTTGGCAACTCTCGCCAGCTTACAACTACCCTATCATTCTTATCCGCTATGACTCCCGGAACCATCGCAGCGATCGCTTATGCCATCCTCGCCATCATTGGCGGCATCATTGGCTACGCCCAAGTTCAGAGTAAAGTTTCCCTGATTTCTGGTATCGTTAGCGGCTTACTTCTCTTAGCCGGAGGTATTGCTCAACAGCAGGGCATGAGGTGGGGACTGCCGCTATCTGTTGCGATTACCGCGTTACTAATTGTCGTCTTCGCCGTGCGTTGGTTTAAAACCCGCAAGCTCATGCCAGCCGGACTTATGATTGCCGCAGGCATTGCAGCTTTAGCCGGAATGCTACTGCAATTTACCTAAATCTTAACTGTATCGACCTCAGAGCCTAGAACAAGCCTCAACCCAATAAGGTTTACTTTGGCTTATCAAAAGCGTGTAAGCTCGTTGCTTTGTCTGACGCATTAACGACCAATAGTTGATAAATTTCTCAGATTTGTAAGGAATCTGGGAAATTTTAGGCTACATAGATAGTCAAAACTTGTTTGAAAAATTCTCTTGACTGAGAGGATTTGCTCTATTGAGGTTTCGGTTCTGCCTTTAGCAGCCTCAATTAAAGTAATTCACAACCCCTTAATGGGGATACTGAAAGGTATCATCTTTACTTTGCCGATCGCGTTACCGTCGACTCTACTCGTATCAAGCCCCTTAGGACTTAAACAACCTCTCTAAAATCAAAGTTATCTAACAATAACTAGAGATGTCCTTGCCACAAACGTCTGCTAAGTAACAGAGTGCCCGAAAACGCAAAGCTACCACTTCATCGTAGACAGGATTCAGCTTACAGAGAGGTGGAATGTAGAGTAGGGTATAGCCTTTGAACTGCACACGTCTTTCAAAAGGGCATTGAGACGGAATTTGCTGACACAAGAAGTGAGCAAACCCTGCATCTTTGACTTCAATTTTGTTTAACCATTGCCGTACTGGAGAGAAAAGGTCGATCGCAGGCTTAGTGGATGGTGCCTTAGGAGGTACTACTGGGCTAGAGCTCGTATTGGTCTGGTTAACCCAACCCCAACTAACAAGGGTAGAGGTTTTTGTTTCGTCATTCTTTGATGAGTTCATCGTTCCTTCCTTGATTCCAACTGGCTAGTGACCTAGATGGGATAAATCACTCGTAAAGTTCCCTAATAGACTCATACACAGGTTAAAGCAGCTTTATCGGAACGAATTGTTAATACTTGAAGCCAGAAAAAGTAGTAAACCTAATACTTTTTCAAGAGCAGAAAAACCCTCGCCTCATCAAGTGTGTAGAAGGCTACACGTCGTTCATACAGCTTTAAGTGACATGGCTATTGTGTCCGAAGAAAATCGGATGGAAGTTCGTGGAAACACGGATTTTTGAGATTGATAAATCTTTGAAATAGGGCAGCTTCACCTGATATTTTACTGATGAAGTGTGACGGAAGCTACAGTTTTAAATGAGCCAAGACTCGACGTAAAAAAAAGAAATTGAAATAGTTTCGTTGTGATTTCCGCTTAACACCATAACACTCAAAAAGGCGACCTGTCGATCGCCTTTCCAAACTTTATTTGAACTTAAAGGGCAGCTACCAGATTATTAAGAAGCAACCTTTGCCGTCGATCGCTGTCTCCGAGAACTGCTTGGAGCAGTAGACTGGGGCGTTGGCAGCGGTTGCGTGGCTTGCGGACTTGATGGATGAGATGCGGAGGACTGTTGCCCTGAAGCCTGTTGGGTGGTTTGCATCATGAACACTAGCGTAGGACT
This sequence comes from Timaviella obliquedivisa GSE-PSE-MK23-08B, assembly GCA_019358855.1. NCBI lineage: Bacteria > Bacillati > Cyanobacteriota > Cyanophyceae > Oculatellales > Oculatellaceae > Timaviella > Timaviella obliquedivisa. The sequence goes on from JAHHII010000006.1 coordinate 219,450, forward strand.
AGATTGCAGTTCCCGTCGCAGTAACCGTCGTAAGTCAGCTTCGATGTCTGCTTGCAGCTTTACCCAGTTCACTTCAGCAGCTTTGCCATTACCCGAAGCGGGAGCGATTTCTGACCAACCATTTTTAACAACATTCTCAATGCTCTGAGACACTGCTTTTTCAAGGCGAGCCTTCTCAATGCTGGTCACAACACCGCGCAAATGTACTTCCGGCTTCGCGATCAATTCACCCGTCCAGTTGATAGTAGCAGCGACCGTAACAATCCCCTCTTCAGCCATCTGCTGACGCTCTTTGAGAACCCGCTCTTGAACAATTCCTGAGCGAGAAGCATCGACTAGTTCAATCCCTGAAGGCACCTTACCCGAAACCTGGATGCGATCGGGAGTCAGTTCCACAACGTCGCCGTTGTCGATAATAATCATGTTCTCTGCCGGAATACCCATACTCTGAGCAGTTTCAGAGTGCTTGACCAGCATCCGGTGCTCACCATGAACAGGGATAAAGAACTTAGGACGGGTCAGGGCAATCATCATTTTCTGATCTTCCTGAGCGCCGTGACCCGAAACGTGGATACCTTTATCCTTTCCGTAAACCACCTTTGCCCCCTGCATCATCAGTTTGTCAATTGTGTTGACAACGGCAATGGTGTTGCCCGGGATGGGATTTGCCGAGAATACGACTGTATCGCCCTCGCGGATTTTGACTTGGCGGTGATCCTGGTTGGCAATCCGAGTCATGGCTGCCATGGGTTCGCCTTGCGATCCAGTAGTCAGAATCAGAACATTATTATCTGGCAGTTTATTGACCATGTTGAGCGGTACAAAAACATCATCCGTGCATTTGATGTACCCTAAGTTCCGAGCATGGGCAATTACGTTCAGCATTGAGCGACCTAGCACCGCAACCGATCGCTTGTTCTTTTTCGCCAACTCCAAAATCATGTTGACGCGATGTACCGAGGAGGCAAAGGTCGTTACTAAGAGCCGTCCCGGAGCCTGGGAGAAAATACGATCGAGGTTAGGAAAAACTGCTCGCTCAGAAGGTGTAAATCCTGGCACTTCCGAGTTAGTAGAGTCACTGATGAGGCACAGCACACCTTTTTCACCATGCTCTGCTAAGCGCTGCAAATCAAAAGTTTCGCCATCTACAGGCGTATGATCAATTTTGAAATCGCCTGTGTGAATCACCACGCCCAAAGGGGTATGGATTGCCACCGTGAAGCTATCCGCCATGGAATGGGTATTGCGAATATATTCCACGAGGAAAGAGGCACCAATGCGAACCATGTCGCGGGGACGGACAGTGCGCAGTTCGGTGCGATCGGAAACGCCTGCCTCTTCTAGCTTGTCTTGCAGCAGCGCCATTGCCAAACGAGGCCCATAAATCACCGGAATATCGAATTGCTTGAGGTGGAAGGCAATGCCACCAATGTGATCTTCATGCCCGTGAGTGACGATCATGCCTTTAATTTTGTGGCGATTTTCCCGTAGATAGGTCATGTCAGGCAAGACAATATTAACTCCGTGCATTCCATCAGAGGGAAAAGCAAGCCCGGCATCTAAGAGGATAATCTCGTCGTTGTACTCAAACACGCAGGTATTTTTACCAATTTCGTGAAGTCCACCGAGAGGGATAACTTTTAATACGTCAGCTGAACCATTTTGACTCATGTGTGTCCTTAATTCTTCAAGGTGATTAGAAACTTTTGCAACGAAGGCGTTGCTAGAAAACAGAACCTTGAGTTCATGGAAATGACAGAACTCAGGGATAGAGAGAAAACTCTTTAGATGACCTATTTAGTTGTGAGCAAATCTGTGGGTGCGATCGCTTTTCTAAATTGCAAACAAGGCACTATACAGGAAGTAATCCTATTTCTTCCATGACTTTCCGAAGGATTTGATCAACATCAAGGGACTGATCTGCTAGAGGTGGGCGAGTATTGCCAACTTGCCATCCTTGTAGCCTTAGAGCGGCTTTCAAAGGAATGGGATTTGCAGTCACAAATAAAGCTTTGAACAGCGGGATAAGCTGTAAATGAATTTTACGAGCATCAAGAACCTGACCTTGTTCAAACGCCTGAACCATCTGCTGCATTAAATCTCCCACCAAGTGACTGGCTACACTGACTACTCCTTTTGCGCCCACTGCCAACATGGGTAGCGTCAAAGAATCATCACCAGAGTAAATGCCAAACTCGGGTGGAGTTGAACGTCGAACTTGACTCACTTGGTCAAGATTGCCACTGGCTTCCTTGATTGCCACAATGTTCGGAATTTTAGCAAGATGAATCACAGTTTCGGGTGCTAAATTTTGACCGGTACGTCCTGGAATGTTGTAAAGCATCATAGGTAGATCGGGACTGGCTTCAGCGATCGCCCGGAAATGCTGGTAAAGCCCATCTTGAGGAGGCTTATTGTAGTAAGGAACTACTTGCAGTGTCCCATCTAATCTTAGCTGATCTGCCTTTTGTGTGGCAGCGATCGCCTCTTGGGTAGAGTTTGACCCCGCCCCTGCGATAATTTTAGCTTTCCCAAAAATTGCTTTTTGAACCACTTGAAATAGTTCAAATTCTTCATCCCAAGTCAGGGTAGGCGATTCGCCCGTCGTCCCACAGACAACCAACGTATCACTGCCATGCTCAACTAAGTAAACGGCTAACCGCTCAGCTAAAGCATAGTCTACACTACCGTCCTTAGCAAACGGCGTGATCATTGCAGTCACCACACGTCCAAAATCTACCACACGTTACTAACTCCTCGATCGTCTAACTAAACTATTTTGATTTCTGACTAGGCAGTTACTGCCAGTTTTGTAGGGCGAATTAAGTCTTGTGCAACTAATAATTCAGCAATCTGGATTGCGTTCAAAGCTGCTCCTTTGCGAATCTGGTCACCACTCAACCAAAGTTCTAAACAGTTAGGGTCAGAAATATCTTGGCGAATCCGACCTACCAATACGGCATCTTGCCCACTTGCCTCGCTGGGCATAGGAAAGTAGTTCGCTTGCCAGTCTTCAACCAGCTTAACTCCCGGAGCTTGGCTCAAAATCTCACGGGCTTGAGTCACAGAAAAAGGTGACTCAAATTCTAGATTAAGGGCTTCTGAGTGGGCGCGCAATACGGGAACCCGTATACAGGTCGCGGTTACTCGGAGGTTGGGCGCTGAAAAGATTTTTCGAGTTTCATTAACCATTTTCATTTCTTCTTCACAATAGCCCCGATCGTCAATTGGAGTATTGTGGGGAAAAAGGTTAAAGGCTAAAGGATAGGGAAAGATTTCAGCTTTAGGTTCTTCTCCATTGAGAATCGCTTGTGCCTGTACTTTCACTTCTTCCATCGCTCTAGCGCCTGCACCACTGGCAGATTGGTAGGTTGCAGCCACAACTCGACGGATGGGCTGTACCTGATGCAGGGGGTAGATTGCAACTGCCATCAAAATAGTAGTGCAGTTGGGGTTAGCAATAATTCCTTGGTGCTGGGCAGCCGCCGCAGGGTTAACCTCTGGAATGACCAGTGGAACATCAGGACGCATTCGGAAAGCGCTGGAGTTGTCGATCATGACAGCCCCGGCTGCAATAATTTTGTTTGCCCAAGCTTTAGAAACAGAACCTCCAGCAGAGGCAAGAACTAAGTCAATATTGTCAAAGGAGCGATCGCCAACCGCTTCAACTACGTACTCTTTATCAGCAAGCACCAGCTTCTCACCTGCCGAACGAGGAGAGGACAGCAGCTTCAAGCTAGCCACCGGAAAATGACGCTCAGCCAGTAACTCTAAAAGCTCAGTGCCGACTGCTCCTGTCGCACCCAGAACAGCAACTCGATAAGTTTTAGGCAACCTCAATATCCTCCAATCAAACAACAAACAGTCTTTTTCTTGAAAACAACACTAAAATTTTTTGGAGTCACTCAATTACTAACCACAAGTGAGGTACATAGAAAACAGTGTAGAGGCGAGTCGAACGTTTATTGATTGCCAGATACAAAGCTTTAGGCGTAAGCCTTCCATTTAGGGTACGATTGCCCTTTTCTTTATTGAACCTTAGAGGGTTGAACCTTACTTATAAGTCTGCCAAGGTTAATATTTGGCATAGTAACACTGGGCGTGTATCGACTTAAGCGTACTTGCTTTCTCCAAATCATAGCGGATCTCTTACGCTTTTGAAGAAGACGATATTAAGAGATACATTACTATAATATCCCCAAATCCTGACTCCCTGCTGCGGAAGCATGACGAGATATGTTTCACTCCTGAGCAGTTGAGTCAGAATCAGCTACTATAGCTAATTGCGGCAAAGCTGACTAGTTTCAGCCCCATAAGAAGCGACACGCAACGAGAAATTCTAATGAAAGTTACCCAGGCAAAGCTCCCCGCCAGTCAAATTGGTCTAGAAATCGAGATTACCCCTGAGATGTCATCAAAGGCTTACGAGAAGGCTCTCCAGGAGTTTACTCGGAATGCCAACATTCCTGGGTTTCGGAAGGGCAAGGTGCCCCGACAAGTTCTGCTACAGCGGTTTGGTTCGAGCCGAATTAAAGCCACAGTGGTTGAAGATCTGATTCAAGACAGCCTGAAAAAGGCAGTTGAGACCGAAAAAATTCAAACAATGGGTCAGTTTAGCCTTCAATCGTCCTTTGATGAGTTGGTAGAGCAGTTTGAGCCAGGTGCGTCCCTAACCTTTGCTGCCGCGATCGACGTTCCGCCTGAGGTCAAGCTGGGTGAATACACAGGATTGACCGTTAAAGCTGAAGAAGTGAAATATGACCCTAGCAAAGTAGACACGGTGCTAGAAGATTACCGCAAACGGGCTGCCACACTGGTTCCAGTCGAAGGACGGGTTGCTGAGCAGGGGGACATAGCGATCGTGGACTTTGCAGGGCGGTTTGCAGATGCGCCTGAAGGCGAAGAGCCGGGTGAAATTCCAGGGGGAAGTGCTGAAGATTTTCAGATTGAACTTTCTGAAGGCAAGTTCATTCCTGGGTTTATTGAAGGAACTTTTGGAATGAGTCCTGGAGAAACAAAGGAAGTCGAAGTGACTTTTCCAGAAGGCTATCCGCAGGAAGATTTGGCAGGCAAACCTGCCGTGTTTACGATTACTCTTAAAGAGCTAAAAGCTCAAGAGCTTCCCGATCTGGATGATGATTTTGCTCAGGAAGTGAGTGCCTTTGAAACCCTGACAGAGCTACGAGAATCGCTAGAAACTCGTTATCAGAAAGAAGCCGAGCAGAAGACCAAGAACAATAAGCAGGAAGCTTTGTTGACTGAGCTAGTGAAGCATATTGAGGTTGAACTGCCTGAAACTTTGGTGAAACAAGAAATTGATTATTCTGTCACGCAAACAGCGATGCAGTTTAGCCAACAAGGGATGGACGTTAAAAAAATGTTTACCCAGGAAATTGTTTCTATGCTGCGGGAACAGGCGCGTCCTGAATCTATTACTCGAATTCAGCGCACTCTGGCTCTAGGGGAAATCGCTAAGCAGCAATCTTTAGAGGTAGAGGCTAGTGCCATTGAGGTCAAAATGAATGAAATTTTGGCTGAGTATGCTGGGCAGGATCGAGAGATTGACACAGAACGTCTGCGGGAAGTGGTTTCGGAAGACTTGCTTAAGGATAAAATTCTAGGCTGGTTAGAAGAGCAAAGTTCTATAGAACTAGTCCCAGAGGGGTCACTGGAGCCTGCTGAGGAAGAATTGGAGGAAGATACAGAAGAGGCAGAGGAAACAGTTGTTGAATCAGAAGCAACCTCTGATGATGCGATCGATGTTGCCGCTGAGGTGGTAGAAGAGGTTGCTGATGAAATAGCTGCTGATGAAATAGTTTCTGATGAAATAGTTGCCGATAAAGCGATCGCCGCCGAAGTGATAGAAGAGGCTCCTGCTGAAACCCCTAAAAAATCGAAGGGAAAATCTGGCAAGCAAACGTCTTAATCTGAATCGAAGTAGGATAGGGGAGAATGAGGCGGTTCTTGGTAGATATCTCAAGGCGATCGTGGTTCATTCCTCCCTTAGGTCTAGGGCATTTAGTGCCTAATTGTTGGGTAGAGTAAGGGTGCTTAGGTCGGCAAACCCCATAAAGCCGATTTCTATCTCAAAACAAGCGTTCACTGTATTTCAGGTCTTATGCCCCAGTCTAAAGATTCCAAGTTTTCCCCGTCCAGCCCCAGAGATTTTGGGTTTAATGCCTCTATCTCGTACCCTGTTTCCTCCACCATTGAGGTGCGAAACGTTGTGCCAATGGTGCTAGAGCAGTCAGGGAGAGGTGAGCGCGCCTTCGACATTTACTCTCGCCTTCTGCGTGAACGCATTATTTTTCTGGGCACTCCTGTCACTGACGATGTTGCAGATTCGATCGTGGCTCAGCTGCTTTATCTAGATGCCGATGATCCTGACAAAGATATTCAAATCTATATCAATTCGCCAGGAGGATCGGTTTCGGCAGGAATGGCAATCTACGATACAATGCAGCAGGTTCGCCCCGATGTCGTTACGATTTGCTACGGTCTGGCGGCAAGCATGGGCGCATTTTTGCTGTCAGCAGGCGAACATGGAAAACGGCTATCCCTGCCTAGCGCTCGGATTATGATTCATCAGCCCTTAGGAGGTGCCCAGGGTCAGGCAGTAGATATTGAAATTCAAGCCAGAGAAATCCTGTACATTAAGCGTACTTTGAACGAATTGTTGGCTTATCATACGAAGCAACCTTTTGATAAAGTTGAGGCTGATACAGAGCGCGATTTTTTTATGTCGGCAGAAGAAGCTAAGGACTATGGTCTGATTGATCAGGTTGTCACTCGCAAAGATTTACCCACAATTACCGCAGTGAAATAAGGGGCGAATATGTCTAAGTATGACTCCCATCTCAAATGTTCGTTCTGCGGCAAATCGCAGGAGCAAGTTCGGAAACTCATTGCCGGGCCTGGCGTTTACATTTGTGATGAGTGCGTTGACCTCTGCAACGAGATTCTAGATGAGGAGTTGTTCGACTCGACCGCAGCCGTCCCTCAGCCTTCTGCACGGAGAGATGGACCAGAGAAGCGTCCGGCTCGCTCTGCTAATATGTCGATGAGCCAAATCCCTAAGCCGCGTGAGATCAAGAAACATCTTGACGGGCACGTGATTGGGCAAGATGAGGCGAAAAAAATTCTTTCGGTAGCGGTTTATAACCACTATAAGCGTCTAAGCTTTTTGCAGTCTAAAGGAACGGCAAAGAACGAAGACCCAGTAGAGTTGCAAAAGTCGAACATTTTACTGATTGGTCCTACGGGCTGCGGTAAGACTTTGTTGGCTCAAACTTTAGCTGAAATGTTGGATGTACCCTTTGCTGTGGCAGATGCGACAACTCTGACCGAGGCAGGGTATGTGGGAGAGGATGTTGAAAATATCCTGCTGAGGCTGCTCCAGGTTGCAGATTTGGATGTGGACGCAGCACAACGCGGCATTATCTACATTGATGAAATCGATAAAATCGCCCGCAAGAGCGAGAATCCTTCAATTACCCGAGATGTGTCAGGAGAAGGGGTTCAACAGGCGTTGTTGAAGATGTTGGAAGGAACGGTTGCTAATGTGCCGCCGCAGGGAGGGCGCAAGCATCCGTATCAGGACTGTATTCAGATTGATACAAGCAATATTTTATTTATTTGTGGTGGAGCGTTTGTGGGTTTGGATAAAGCCGTAGAACAGCGGATGGGCAAAAAGTCGATGGGCTTTGTTCAGCCGGGTGAGGGGCAGATGAAGGAGAAAAAATCGTCGGATGTGCTAAAGCACCTAGAGCCAGACGATATGGTGAGGTTTGGAATGATTCCTGAGTTTATTGGGCGGGTGCCCGTGATGGCAGTGGTGAATCCGCTGGATGAGGATACGCTGACGGAGATTTTGACAGAGCCAAAGAATGCTTTGGTGAAGCAGTTCCAGAAACTGATGCGGATGGATAATGTGAGCCTAGAGTTTAAGCCAGATGCTATTCGGGCGATCGCTAAAGAAGCATTCCGCCGCAAAACTGGTGCCAGAGCGCTACGTAGCATTGTTGAGGAACTCATGCTGGATGTCATGTATGAGCTACCTTCTCGCAAGGACGTAACTCGTTGTGCCATTACTCGTGAAATGGTAGAAAAGCGATCGACTGCTGAACTGTTGGTACATCCTTCCTCATTGCCTAAGCCAGAGTCCGCATAGAATTCTTAGGATTTTACAGATAAACTTAATTTAGTTTGAGCGGAGGTTACGCCAGGCTGACCCTTAGCGATACCTATTTTTGCCTTTTACTACTTTTTACTACCTTCTAGATTAGAAAATGCCTGAGATTAATATTCGTGGTGTAGATCACTACTACGAGTGGATTGGAGTTCCGGGACAGCCTGTGCCGTCGGGTAAGCCCGTGTTGGTCTTTATTCATGGCTGGGCAGGCTCAACTCGCTACTGGCAGAGTACAGCCCTGGCGTTTGCTGAGCGGTTTGATTGCCTGCTATACGATATGCGAGGGTTTGGGCGATCGCGTCTCCCTCGTCCTATTCCTTCTGAAGTAGAGGCGATAGGCTACGAACTTGACAGCTTTGCCGATGATTTAGCGTTGCTGCTGGATGGGTTAGGAATCGAGAAAATTTATCTGAATGCTCACTCTACGGGTGGCTCAGTCGCAGTCATTTTTCTTAACCGTTATCCACAGAGAGTTGAGCAGGCAATTTTGACTTGTAATGGGGTGTTTTCGTACAATGCCTTGGCTTTTAAGACATTCCACTTTTTTGCAGGCTACGTGGTTGCTTTTCGCCCTCAGTGGCTCAAAAATATTCCAATGGTCGATCGCCTCTTTATGGCGCGCTTTGTTCGTCAACCCCTAGCCCCAGCAGCAAACCAAGCGTTTCTAGAAGATTTTTTGATGGCAGATCCTGAGGTAGCGCTGGGAACGGTTTATACGGCGGTCAGTAAAAAAGCTGCTGAAGAAATGCCCAATGAGTTTGCTCAGCTAACGGTGCCGACGTTACTAATTTCGGGGGAGTTTGACCAAATTATTCCGGTAGAGCTAGGACGAACAGCCGCAGCCTTGAATGATCAGGTCAAACACGTGGTGATGAAGGACACGGCTCACTTCCCGATGTTGGAAGACGTAGAGACTTACCTAGAGGTAACGCAAACATTTTTAAAGGAAGGCGCGATTGCGCTAGCCTAAGTTCATGTCTTCGCCGCTAGCCAGTTGCTCAAGATAGCATTCACCTGTTCTGGAACTTCGTCTTGGGGGCAATGTCCAGCGCCTTCGAGGGGAATGAACTGCTGGACAGCCGCATATTTTGCTAACTCCTGACCCAGGGCGATCGGTTCCCATGGATCGCGATCGCCCCACAGCAGGAGGGCAGTGCAAGGTAGCACCTCTAGCAAGTCCTCAGGCAGAGGGCCCTGAGAGTACCGAGTAAATGCCAAAAATACATCTGCGGCTCCGGGTTCAGCAGCCGGAGCCATTAGCATATCTACTAGCTCATCAGTCACCGCTTCAGGATGAGCATAGGCTTGTAGAAGGATTTTGCGAACGGTTTTAGGTTTAGCGAGGAGATTAAAAAACCTGTGCCCGATCCAACGAATGCCTAAGATATTTTGCAAGATAGGGGTACCGAGGCTGCGATACCAGGGGAGAGTGCTGCGACGGCGATCGTGTAACAGTCGCAGCGAACAGTTCAACATTGCTACTTCTCGCACCCATTCTGGATAATCAACTGCCGTTTGCATGGCGACGATGCAGCCAACAGAATTGCCGATCAGGAAAGCTGGAGTGCCGACAACTTCCCGGCAAAAATCAGCAATTTGCTGTGCCCAAGTTTCAAATGTGTAGCTTATTTCGGTGCCAGGTGTGGGCTTGGCAGAACCACCAAAGCCAATTAGGTCAATGGCATAGACTCGATAGTGCGTGGCTAGTGCTGGAATATTTTTTCGCCAGTGTCCCCAAGAGGCTCCAAATCCGTGAATCAGAACGATCGCTGCCCCAGTTTCGCCTTGAGTTTGGTAACAAATCGAAAACCCTTGCCACGTCCAGATTTTTGGAGCAGCAAGGGTTTCTGAGAAAGAAGCGATCGGAATAGAAGTCATATCAGAAGAAGAGATAAATTTACATTTCTTTACTTCTTATTCTGACAGGTTTTATCTTTAGCCGAAGCGACCGCTGACATAATCCTGTGTAGACTTTTCCTTAGGATGATTAAAGATGTTTTGGGTGTGATCGTGCTCCACCAAGTAGCCATACCGTCCGCCACTTTCAGACGCTTCAGCGTTGAAGAATGCCGTCATATCAGCGACACGAGATGCCTGCTGCATATTGTGGGTCACGATAATGATGGTGAACTCTTTCTTTAGCTCATGCATTAAATCCTCAACCCGCAGAGTTGAGATCGGGTCGAGGGCAGAACAAGGTTCGTCCATGAGAATAACTTCAGGCTTGATGGCGATCGTCCGGGCAATGCACAAGCGCTGCTGTTGTCCTCCTGAAAGCGACAAACCGCTTTGCTTCAGCTTATCTTTCACCTCTTCCCAAAGAGCGGCACTTTTAAGCGATCGCTCTACCAACTCATCCATGTTGCCTTTATAGCCATTAATCCGCGCCCCAAACGCAATATTGTCGTAAATCGACTTAGGGAATGGGTTAGGCTTTTGAAACACCATGCCTACCCGACGGCGCACTTCTACTGGGTCAGTTTGCTTGGCGTACAGATCAATGCCTTCAAAGGTGATGCGACCTTCAACTCTAGCGCTAGGGATCAAGTCGTTGAGGCGGTTATAGCACCGCAACAGCGTACTTTTGCCACAACCTGAAGGACCAATTAATGCTGTTACCTGATGACGAGGAATATCCAGGTAGACATCTCGAACAGCATGGAAGGAACCGTAATAGATATTGACTTTTTCAGTGTGAATCACCACATCCGACAGGGAGGGTTGAGTAGAGTTAGATTGAGTATCGGAAACAGCCATAGGTTTCGGAGGATTGACAGGACAAGGTGAAGGACTTTAACGATGTGAGTGCCAACTAACCGAAGGTTTGGCGGCGGGAAAGGCTACGAGCGCCAATGCTGATCACAAGAATCAACATCACTAAGAACAGAGAAGCAGCCCAAGCTAGCTCTTGCTGATTCTGATAGGGCGCGCCCGCAAAGTTATAAATCAACACCGGAAGAGTCGCGATAGGTTCAAGTACGCCTCTAGCGTAGTACTGGTTGAATAATGCTGTAATCAGCAAAGGAGCCGTTTCGCCCGATGCCCGTGCTAGGGAAAGTGTTACTCCAGTCGCAATAGAAGGTAGAGCGGCTGGCAGCACAATTTGGGTAATAGTCTGGAAGTTGGTTGCACCGACCCCGATCGCCCCTTGCCGAGTTTCCATCGGCACCGACTTCAGTCCCTCTTCTGCCGTGCGTTCTACAATTGGAATCATGAGAATGGCTAGAGCAATACCCCCTGCTAATGCCGAGAAGGTACCCGTTACCAGTACTACAACCCCGTAAGCAAACAGCCCCATGATGATGGAAGGTACGCCACTCAAAACGTTGATGCCAAAGCGAACGAAGTTAGCGAACTGGGTGCCTCTAGCAAACTCTGAAACAAAGATTGCTGCCATGACACCAAACGGAACGCTAATTAGCGCAGCAATACCCAAGACGATGAGAGAACCCACGATCGCATTTCCAAAACCGCCGCCTTGCAATAAGGGAGGCGGTGGCAACTCAGTAAACAAGTCAAGACCAAAGCTAGGAGCGCCCCTAGAAATGACTGTCCATAGAATTGAGAACAGAGGCAGTGCCAGCAATAAGGCGCAGCCTGTCACCAGCACAGTCATGAAGGTACCAAACCATTTACGCTGAGGCGACACCTTATAAGACATCGCCTCCTGACTCGAACCGGGATTGGGCTGATCTGAAAGCGGAACCATAGTATACCTGTATCCAAGTGAATGAGAAACTACTCAATTTGCTGGAAGCGACTGATTACAACCTCTGCCAAAACGTTGACAGCAAGGGTTAGCAACATCAAAATTAGTCCGGTGTAGATCAAGGAAGAAAGTTGCAAGCCGCTGGCTTCAGGAAACTGGTTGGCAATCAGAGCGGCGATCGTCGAAGATGGTCCGAAAATCGATGCACTGATTCTGGGTGAGTTCCCGATTAACATAGCGGCTGCCATAGTTTCGCCTAGCGCCCGACCAAGGGCTAGCATGACCGCTCCGATAATGCCTGACAGTGCGGCTGGAAGCAATACTTTTATAATGGTTTCCCAGCGAGTCGCACCGAGCGCCAATGACCCTTGGCGAAGCTGAGGCGGTAAAGAAATTAGGGAATCTCTTGAAATTGCAATGATGATAGGAGAAATCATAATGCCCAATACCAAGCTTGCCTGGAAAAGACCTCGGATATCAGGAGCCGTGCTAAAGAGAGGAATCCACCCAAAAACTTGGTAAACCCATCTTAGGATGGGTTGGATGGCTGGAACTAATACAAAAATGCCCCACAGCCCATACACAACGCTAGGGACAGCGGCAAGCAGTTCGATGATAAATGCGACTGGTGTCCGAACACTAGGTGGCAGAAAATCTTCGCTGAGGAAAATTGCTACACCGACACCCAGAGGCACTGCAATCAACAGCGCAATTATAGAACTCATGATGGTGCCGTAGATTTGAGGCAATGCGCCGAATATACCTTCAACAGGACTCCAGCGATTGGTAGTGATAAATCCTAGACCAAATTCGGCGATCGCCGGACGAGCAGTAGAAAACAATGAGGCTGTAATCCAAAGCAAGACAACTGCAATAAAGCAAGCAAAGGCGCAAGTTAAACCCAAAAATATTCGATCAATTAATCGAGCGATCGCGATCGACTGTTTCTCGTCTCCAGTGGACTCATTTGCTATTGACGAACTCATAAATTAGTCCTAAGAGAACAAAAAGCTCAACCTGAAACTTTTAATTAAGACCCTAATTAAGGTAGTCCTGAAACTAATTTCAATCTGCAATAGGACGCAAGTTTGCTGTCCCTGCCCACCAGCCAGTCCTACGGGTTTTGTGATTGCACCCGTAGGACTGACCAGTTAATCTCTATTTAACTTGAATCTTGGTCACAGCTTCGGTAACCTTACCTTTCACGCCAGCAGGCAAAGGAATGTAGCCCAGTTCATTGGAGTACTGGGTGCCATCGGTCAACGCCCAGTCAATAACTGAGGTCAACGCCTCTTTCTTGGCAGCATCTTGGTACGTGGGATATACCAACAGCCAGGTCAGGCTGGTGATGGGATAAGCCCCAGGATTGGCAGAGTCTGGCACTTTAAGTGCCAGGTCGGCTGGAATCTCCTCACCATCAAAGGCTAGAGCACCTGCTTCTGGGGAAGGAACAATAATTGCGCCAGATTTGTTTTCAATGGCAGCCATTGAAATGCCGTTTTCTTTGGCGTAAGCATACTCCACATATCCCACAGAGCCTTCAGCCTGCTGCACTTGGGCAGTCACGCCTTCGTTACCCTTGGCGCCAGTACCCACCGACCATTCCACTGTCTTGGCACCGCCTGCCTTCCAGTTAGGGCAGGCTGCATCTAGGTGAGTGGTAAACACTGCTGTAGTGCCGCTACCATCCGAACGATACACAAAGCTGATGGGTCTGTCAGGAAGAGTTGTGCCAGGGTTAGCGGCGGCGATCGTTGGATCATTCCAATTGGTAATTTCACCCGTAGCAATACCACAATAAGCTTCCCGTGAAAGCTTCAAGTCTTTTACTGTGGGTAAGTTGTAGGCAAATACAACTGATCCTGCCGTCATAGGCACCTGAATAGGGTCAGCACCATATTTTGTCTTGAACTGCGCTATCTCATCATCTTTCAGAGGTTCATCAGAAGCGCCAAAATCAACAGTACCCGCAAGATACTGCTCAACGCCCGCTCCGCTTCCGACCGATTGATAACTGACCTGGACTCCAGGTTGAACCTTGTTGTATTCAGCAAACCAACGTTGATAAACAGGAGCCGGGAAAGTAGCCCCTGCCCCATTCAACGATGCAGATGCAACGGTACCACCTGCGGCACCACTTGTAGCGGGAGATCCACCAGTGGCTGAGGGAGCTTCAGAAGTAGTGGATTGACACGCAGCAAAACCTAGTGAAACCACTGCCAAAGAAGCCAAGAAAACCCGACGCTTTAAGCGATTTGAAATCATATGTTCCTATCAGTTCGTATATTCTTGTTCAGGGTCGCGCCTGAATATTAGCGTCCGATGGTAAAGAAGAACTGAGCATTAGGTAAAGAACAGTTTAAGTTTACAGAAAATTTATTACTAAGGGACTCAGCGCTATGCTGTAAATATACCGACAACTAGAGTTTCTACGAGGCTTGAACTCACGATATGTATGATGTGATATATGACGGAAGCTGTAACTTGTGTGTCAATTTGGTCAAAGCCCTGGAACAACTCGATCGCGGTGAGCAGTTTCAATATGCCCCTATGCAAGATCAAAGAGTTCTAGAGCAATACGGCATCACGCCAAGCGACTGTGAAATGGGAATGCTGCTCATTCATCGCGAGAACCCAACGCAGCGCTGGCAGGGAAGTGATGCGGCTGAAGAAATTGGTCATCTGTTGCCGGGGGCTCAAGGGATTGTGGCGGCTTATCGGGCCATACCTGGGGTGAAATGGATGGGCGATCGCTTCTATGAGCAGATCCGCGATCATCGCTATCCCCTTTTTGGTAAACGAGAAACCCTCTATCAATCTAGCTATCCCGCTTGCGATACTGGAACTTGTTCTTAAAAATTGCTTCTATAAAAGTAGCCCCTACTTCTATAAAAATACCCTTTAGAGATTGATTCAGTAAAAGGGTGCAACGTTTCGATAATATAAGAAGGATTATTTTTTAGAACACCCCGCTGGCGGAGGCTCGCTCATGCTGACCCTTAAAATTGTTGTTTATATCGTTGTCGGTATCTTTATCTCGCTCTTTGTATTCGGCTTTCTCTCTAACGATCCCTCTCGTAACCCTAACCGTCGGGATATGGAATAGGCTCTTTAGAAACCGGATGTAGGCTTGGGGTGTAGTGTTTTTACTCAAGGAAAGAATTCCTATTCCCCTTTCCCCGTCCCTCAGACCCAAATTGCTGAGGATGCCTAGAATCCTGCAATTGGGCTGCTTGCTATGTTCGCCTAAAGATTATGCCTTACCCGGTTTTACCGCCCCCTCCCCCTCCTATTATCCAACCTCAATCACAACGGGAATCTGTTCCCTTTGTCCAGGTTGATAACGCTTATTTCTCAGCACCTACAGCGCCAGAGTTCAGTTCTACAGTCCAATTGCGCCAACCCCTAGAGGTTGGAGTGAGTCACAATAACGTCAAACCTGAGAGTTCTCAGACCCTTCGTATTCAGGTTCCTGTTTCAAACGAAAGCTTAACTGAGACAACTGAAGTATCTCAGGACATTGTGCCAACACCTGCGCCATCGCTTCCTTTGCCAAGCGAGGCACTACCGTTACCGACTCAAGTGCCGCCACAAGCCCCGACTACGCCCGACGAGACTGTACCCACTCCTACTCAGCTAGATGAAACTTTGCCTAGTAGAGTTCTACCAGAGGGTGTTTTACCGAGCGAAGTTCTACCAGATGAAGCTTTGCCAGATGACGCATTACCAGAAAATGTATCACCCGATCGCGTGATACCCAATAACATTGAGCAGCAGCTTCCTTCAGAAATTCCCCGATCGCCCTTACCCAGTAATACGCCAGCAACTCCAGTTCCCAGGCTACCGCTTCCTATTCAGCCTGTGCCAGGGGCAGAAAACGTGATTGAGCTTAATGCCGATCGCCAAATTTATGACGAGCGTGACCAGGTTTACCGCGCTCAAGGTAATGCAGTGCTGCGTTTTCGGGGAGCAATACTCAGTGCCGATCGCATTCAGGTCAACGTGCCTAACCGCATTGTGGTAGCAGAAGGGAATGCAGTCCTAACTCGCGGACAGCAGGTGATTAAGGGCGATCGCCTGGAATATAACTTGGTACAGGGCGAAGGCACATTCCTGGGAGCAAGCGGCGAGTTAGATTTGGGGGCGGCTGAATCGGATTTTTCTTCAGCCCTGCCAACCGATGATGCAGCCCAACGAGTTGCGACCCAAACGACGGGCAATCGCGTGACGGCGGCACAGCCCGTACAGGTCACGGGTGCGAATCCAGGCATCATGTTTGGGTTAACAGCGGGTAACAATCGCAACAATACTCCGACAGGAACAACGGGTGAAGTACGACGACTGCGCTTTGAAGCAGAACAAATTGACTTTACGGCTGAAGGTTGGCAAGCCACTAATGTCCGCATTACTAACGATCCCTTTTCGCCGCCAGAGCTAGAGTTGCGATCGAGCCGTGTGACTTTTACTCGCCTATCGCCGACCCGCAGCGAAATTCGGGCGCGTCGTCCGGTTGCAGTGTTTGATCAAGGGCTAAGGCTACCTTTGCTACGCGATCGCATTGTATTAGACAGCAGCGAGCGCGAACCTGGCTTATTGCAATTTGGCTTTGATCAAGACGATCGCGGCGGTTTTTTTATTGAGCGCACCTTTCAGGTGATCGCCAGCCCTCTGGTCAATTTCAGCATCACGCCGCAAGCATTATTACAACGCAGTTACGACCAGGGCAATTTTTTTGAGCCATCCTCTTTTGGCTTAACCTCTCGCCTCAATGCCACCTTAGGTCGCAATACCTCAATTGTGGGAAACGCAGTTTTTACCAGCCTGGATCTTGATGATATAGAGAATTCTTTACGGGCAAGCTTACGGGCACGCCAAAGAATTGGGGATCATACCCTGGCACTGGAGTATACCTACCGCGATCGCCTTTTTAACGGCTCTCTAGGTTTCCAGAACGTTCAGAGCAGCGTTGGATTTGTCATCACTTCCCCCATTTATACGCTTGGCAACACAGGCATTAACCTCAGCTATCAAGGAGGGGTGCAGTACATTAACGCCAATACCGATCGCCCTGAGCTTTTGGCAATATCCCGCGAAAACGATCGTGCTGACCTGACTCGCTACCAAGCCAGCGCCTCGCTCAACCGTCCCTTTACTCTCTGGCAAGGCACCGCTCTTCCCTCCACTCCCACCGAAGGGTTGCGTTACAGCCCTGTGCCCATCACGCCTTATTTGGCGATCGCCCCTGGGATTACAGGCGTATTCAGCGGCTACAGCAATAATGAAACGCAGTCGAGCTTGACAGGATCAATTGGATTATATGGACAATTTGGTCATTTTTCTAAGCCGATTTTTGACTACACAGCGTTCAATATTTCATACTCCAACCGACTACTGAGTGGAGAATCTCCCTTTCTGTTCGATCGCATTGTCGATGAACGAGTTCTTTCGGCAGGCATCACCCAACAGATTTACGGCCCCTTTCGCGTCGGCATTCAAACAGCACTCAACCTAGACACAGGACGACAAATTGATACAACTTACTCGCTAGAATATAAGCGTCGCGCCTATTCTTTATCCTTCAGCTTTAGCCCCGTGCGAGAAGCGGCAGCCGTATCGCTGCAAATTAGCGACTTTAACTGGACAGGCGACCCAGGTCGGTTTTCGGGGTTGGGGGCAGATACTGTGGATGGCGGAGTTAGGACAAGAAATTGATGGCAGCCTGATCCCTTATTCCGATCGCTTGCCAGCAATTGCCACTGCGCTTACGCCCCAGACCGAAATTTGTTGCCGTCGTAGCACCTGTGCCGCCGATCGGACTGTTGCCCCTGTCGTGTAGATATCATCTACCAGCAGTACTGTCCCAGTCGGGCGCTGCCGCAAAAAGTCCTTTCCTAGGGCAAAGGCTCCTGCTAAGTTTTGCTCCCGTGCTTGGGGCGATAGCTTAAACTGCGCTTCTGTGGCTTGAATCCGAGCGAGTCCATGGCGTTTCAGCGGCAAACCTGCGGCTTCACAAAAAGATTGGGCAATCAGTTCGGCTTGGTTAAAACCCCGTTGCGCAATTTTGTCAGGATGCATTGGGATAGGAACGACAATCACAGAATTTTTGATGGGAAATTTAGCATTAAGCCACGCTTGACCCAGCCACTGACCCAAAGGACGAGCTAACTCAGGATGATTTTCATATTTAAGGGAGGCGATCGCCCGTTTAAGCACCCCGCCATATTCGCCCCAAGCTATGATCGGCAAAGAACTTTGCTGATACGGCTGGATTAATCGACATTGCTGCAACTGCCGCTCACAGGTAGAGCAAATCACTCTAGGCGCAGATCGGTTACAGAGTGGACACTGAGACTCTAAAAAGATATCTAGCCAGCTTCTGAGACCTTTAGCCCAACCGTCCATAATGGCTCATCCAATTAAGATATACTCAACGTTCAGCGCTGAGAATTTGTAGGGCTGTATTTGTAGGAGTGTGAATTGTAAGACTATGAATTCCAATATTCACGACCTCAGCATTAACTCTGGTAATAAAACTGCACAGAAGGCGAAAGAAGGTCGCTAGAATGGCTGTAACAAATCTATAGTTCCACTTTTCTAAGTGGGACTTAACATGATTGTTATCCTAGGTCTAACTCAAGTAACGTCAAGCTACAAACTGTAAACCTACACTTTACTCACAGAGCAAAAAACATCAGAAATACCCTATGGCTTTGATCAAGCAAAATCGCGATTTACCAACCATCAACGAACGGATTCGATTTCCAAAAATTAGGGTCATTGATACAGACGGTGGGCAACTTGGCATCCTAACGCCACGGGATGCCCTGCGCATGGCAGAAGAAAAAGAACTAGATCTTGTTTTAGTAAGCGATAAGGCTGACCCGCCCGTCTGCCGTATTATGGACTACGGTAAGTTCAAGTTTGAGCAAGAGAAAAAGGCACGCGAAGCCCGCAAGAAGCAGCATACTTCCGATGTTAAGGAAGTGAAAATGCGATACAAAATCGAAGACCACGATTACAACGTTCGCGTGACCCAGGCTGAAAGGTTTCTAAAGTCAGGTGATAAGGTCAAAGCAACGATCATGTTCCGTGGACGAGAAATTCAGCACAGCGACCTTGCTGAAACGCTGCTGAAGCGGATGGCAACGGATCTTCAAGAGTTCGCTGAAGTCCAGCAGGCTCCTAAGCGGGAAGGACGAAACATGATGATGATGCTTTCTCCTAAAAAGTAAGTTCTTCTAAGCTTTGATATGTCTTAGAAGATGAAAGGCTTGCTGACGGAAGCCTAAGGGCAGCAAAGATAGTCCAAGCCCCGCTAAGTGTTTAGTGGGGCTTGATGTTTTGCCTGCCCGCACTAAAGTTCGCCCAGTTTGGGTTTCTCCCGTTTCAATCAACCGCAACCCCAGCAGCAACTGGGTTTCAGCAAGGCGCTTTTGACGCACCTTTTCCAGATCCTGCTCTTCAAAGCGGAAGTTTTCTAGATAGCAAATTTTGTCTGTGAGATAGGGAATAGCGCGATCGATGCCTTGTTGTTCAGCGTGGAACCGATACTCCATCAGGCGATCGCCCCAGTAAAACGCCTGCTTTCCTGCCAGTGCCAGGCGCACTAACAAATCATTATCTTCGCAGTTTTGAATGTTGGGGCGCATGTAACCCACATCTAACAAGGCTTGCCGCCGAAATAAGGTTGCGCCGATCTGTAGGCATTGTTGGACAAACACCACTTTTAATAGACTTTTGATTCTGCCGTTGGGTAGCTCAGTGCGTCCCCATTTTTTAGAATTGGCATCTGTCATTTGCAAATCCCGATCGCCCTCACTATTAATCACCCAATGATCGGTGCTGACAAAATCAATTGGAGGATTGTCATCCAAAATTGCGGCAGTCTGAGCCAGAAACTGAGGGGTAAGGCGATCGTCATCATCAAACTTGATGAAGTACTCTCCGGTTGCAGCTTCAAACCCCGATCGCATGTTGTTGCTCTTACCAATGTTTTGCAGATGGCGAATGTAGTGAATTCTGGGATCGGCATACTGCGCCAATAGTTCTGCGGTACCATCTGTAGAACCGTCATCACAGACGATCAGTTCAAAATCTAATTCGGTTTGTTCCAGCACGCTGTCAATTGCTTGGGGCAGCAAATGAACACGGTTATACGTGGGAATACAAACGCTAATTTTGGGCACGGTCAATACTCCACAGAGGTTAACTTAAGAGGTCAACTTGAGATGATCTCGAACTAAAAAGTCTGGGAATCTTAAGCTTGCGTTCGACGGCTCTATGGTTCCCAGAGGCTCTGTGGAGGTAACGGAATCAGGCTGTAGAATCGCAGTCCGCTCATTTCAGCTATCCGCAGCGATTTCTGTCCATGAATATTTTGATGCTCTCCTCGACTTTTCCCTACCCGCCTTCCCGAGGTGGAACTCAGGTGCGGACGTTTAATCTACTTAAGTATTTAGGACAAAATAATTGCGTGACTCTAATGACCCAGCGATCGCCTGATGTCACCGATGAGGAAATTGCAGGACTGAGCGACTGGGTAGGGGATCTCAAAGTATTTCCGCGTCGTCCAGATGGCGGAGGCGGTATTGCCGCAAAGCTTCAGCGTTTTGGGCAATTTGCCCTGAATGGTACGCCGCCCAATGTCCAGGGACTTCACCTTAAAGAAGCACAGGACTGGATTGATGCTTCAGTTGCAGCGAACAAGTTTGACGTGATTACCTGTGAACACAGCGTTAACGAGATTTTTGTGCGCCCTGAATGGCGATCGCACCTGCGGACAGTGGTTGATATTCACAGTTCTGTCTACGGCACCTGCAAAAATCAGCTTGAAACCCAAACGTCTGAAAATGCTTGGCGCGATCGTCTTAATCTGCCTCTGCTTAAACGCTACGAACGCCGCTACTGTACTAAGTTCTCCACCCTTGTTGTCACGACTCCCGACGATCGGCAGCAAATTCAAGAATTTTGTCCCCATGCACCCATCGCCGTCATTCCCAACGGCGTAGATTTTAGCCACTTTCCCTATCGCACTGCTGATCCTGGCGGTCATCGCCTCGTCTTTATGGGCGCAATGGATAACGTTGCTAATATTGATGCGGCAAGATTTTTCAGCTGTGAAGTTTTTCCAAACATTCGGCAGCAATACCCGGAGGCGACCTTAGAACTCGTTGGCGCTCATCCGGTGCCCGAAGTTCTGGAATTAGCCAATCATCCTGGCATCTGGGTGACGGGCAAAGTGCCTTCAATGGTGGAGTATCTCCATCAGGCGACGGTTTGCGTCGTGCCCATGCGAACGGGCTTTGGCATCAAAAATAAGACATTGGAGGCGATGGCGGCGGGAACGCCCGTGGTGGGAAGCGATCGCGGCTTAGAAGGACTGGCGGTAGATGGAAGCAGTCCCTTGCGTGCCCTAAGAGCAAACCAAATTGAGGAATACTGTGGGGCGATCGGTCGGCTATTTGAAGAGCCTCAACTTCGGCAACACCTTTCACGAGAAGCACGAGCGCTGGTAGAACGCGAATATACTTGGGAACAAGCGGGTCAGCGGTATGAACAGGCGATCGTGGGCACCGGATAAACAACGTGTGTTTTAAGTTGAGGTTGAAATGAGTCGTGAAATTAACCCGGAAAAGTCGAGTAATTCTAGAAGTATGAGAAACAGTCGAACCATTCTAGAAGTATGAGAAACAGAGGATCTGCTCCTATTCCGTCCCTGCGGTCAAGTCGGCTTCAAGGTCGGGTGCTGAGTCAAGTTCCCGTTAAAGTTCCTGTTAAGGTCAAAGTGTTGGTTTCGGAGCAACCGACGCTTTCCCAACCTACCCATCCAGTGCAGATATTCGTCTCAGAGCAACTCGCTGTCCAATGTGCTCCGCCCGATCGCCCCAAAGTCAGCGTTCTGGTTACTCATCCCCAACCTTTTTGGCAACGCACACTGCGTCAACCCATGCCCCAAGCTCATCCACAAAAAACAGGCGGTTGGAAAGTCAATCTTCTAGTGACAACACTTTTGCTCAGCGCTCTTGTCGGGGTGGGCGGCGGTGGCTTTCTAGCGGCACAGTTCATCTTTAACCCCAAGCTGAACTGGTTTCCTGGAAATCAGCCGCCTGGAGCAGAGCATTCTGCCCAAACTTTGAAGGAAATTCAGGCGGAGGCGTACAAAGCAGGAGTTTTTGTAGGAAGTCCGCTTTACATCAGCACTTATCCTGGCTTTCAAAAAGGGGCATTGGGTCAAAAGGACTTCCTGCTACCCATCTACGCTTCTTCGATGTTGGAGGCACTGACTGAGCTCCGGGTCTACCGAGAAATAAAGATAGCAGAAAAGACTGTTTTTGAGTTGAAAGATCGAATTGCGATCGAGGGCCCTAGTGAAGCAAAGGCGATCGCTCCTCTGACAGCATCGGCTCAAATGATTCAAGGCTCCGATCGTCTCTTAGCTTTAAACGAAGTCGATTTTGTTGAAGGCAAAGCTCCAGCTTTAGGCATTTGGCTCCAAATTAGTGGCGAATGGGCACGGAGTGGTAGCCAAGTTGCTTATGGACGAGTGTTGCACTATGACCCAATTCGGGCGCGCTTTCAGACCCTCCTTACGTGGACAAGCCCCGCTGGAGAACTGCCCCGCTGGCAGCAAATTACGGGAGATGCTCGAACAGAACTTTTGGTTAATCAAACGGTGGGTTTGGAACCGCATTTCCAGGTGTATCAGATTAAAGCGCGGAAGTCGATGGCAGAGGCATTGCAACTGGTGGCGATCGCTCTGACCCAGCCTGCCATTAAAGGGCGCACCTACGAAAACGCATTGCTGCTAGCACGAAATGGTTTGTGGGCATCGGCAAAAGAGCTTTTAGAACTTGTCAAACAGAACAACGCTTGGTCAGCCGCTGCTCAGTCTCAACTAGATCTAGTCAAACTTCATGTCCAAGCTACTAAGGCACAAGCCGACCGAACTTGGGCAAGCCCTACCCAGCAAATCTTGGCGCTACTGATGGATGGTCGTTGGACAAAAGCCCTGAGCCAACTTAAAACTACTCACCAAAATGGTCACGACATCGTCAATTTTCTCAACACTAACGCCGATCATCTTCTACCACGGGTTGAAGCTTCTCTCTTGGTCAATCCTGGTGAAGCCGATGTTCTGCGCTGGGGCACGTTAATGAAAGCGATTCAGACTAACAATCGTGATGCTGTCGTTTGGCTGCAAAAGCAACAAGCTCCGGCAGACATTCAGCAAATTTTGGCATTGCTCAGCTTACCGATCGACAGTACTTTCACCACCCAAAACAGAGAGCGACCGAAGCCCAGCCCCAAACTTCCAACCAAAGTAGCAGAGAAAAGCTCGAGTCCTGCTCGCCCCGTTCCTACTCCTGCTCGCTCCGTTCCGACTGAATCACCCAGGTTGAACCCATCTCAAGACTTAGGCTCTGAGCCACCAAACTTACCTTCCCCCCAACCGATCGCTCCATCCCCCACTGCAACTTACAGTCCTGCACATGAGTTTCAGCCCGTTATAGAGTCGCCTACAGATATCCAGATTTCGCCTGCTCTACCCGAAATTCCGAAGAAGGGAGATCAGCCTCCAGTTGAGCCGATTGACCTGAGTGAGCCGACTGACCTGAGTGAGCCGACTGACCTGAGTGAGCCGACCGAGCCAACTGAGTCGATCAATAAAATTGATCCGAAGCAGTCAGAACTTTAAATGCATAGAGTAAATGCATAGAGAAGAAATATCTCTGAAGTTTACTCAGGATCTAATTCACTCAGAATCGACCAAGTGAGAGTTAGGAGGCGTGATTTTAAGAATGGGTAACCGATCGCCCCGAAAAACTTCCTCACTCGCTACTCCTAACTCTTGTATTGCTGTGGCGATCGCTCTCGCCCCCAATAGCCCTAGCAGGATGGGAGTTGTGCCCAAGCCCACCCAAACCCCTGCCCATTGTTTTGATGTCTTCATCGTTACAACCGCCCTCGCGTCTCCTAATTTAAAGTCCAAACTTCTCTTGATTCCCAATGCCCACTGCTGTAGCTTATGGTAAAACATCATTAAGATAACGTGAGACTTATGCCGTATTGCCAAGTTGAGGGTATGCTTTATCGCTATGCTCCAGCGTCTGTGAAATCCGCGAAAGCGGTAGGGTTTTCATGTCCAACACTGCTCAAAAGTACTCCTTCTCAGGTCAAGAATCATCGTTAGGTCGATGGATTATCGAAACGATCGGCTTACCCGGAATGCGGCTCAAGCTACAAGTTCGAGGCAATGACCTACGCATTCTTTGTGAAGGAGAACCTTGCCCCAGGCGCACCGACATTCAGTTACGGTTGATTCCTGCTCTTCAGAAAAAAGACCTCAACGCCTTAATTCCAGCTTATCACCCACAGATTTATCGAATTCAGCTTTATGGACGGCTAGGAGGACAACCTGCTCCAGACTGGAAAGCTTCAATTCACCTAGACCAACTCGATCGCCACCTAGAACAACTCAAGCGCTCCCTACAGCTTTCGCCACAGCCAGAGCCAGTTAGGGCAGCAAAAGAGCTAGAGGAACAAAAAGAGCCCCTGTTGCCAGAAGCTTCTGATCCTTTTATTACAACCGCAGAAGAAGCGGCTCTGTTCCTCTCTAACCGCAATTTGGCAAAGCGCGGCAACGAAATGGCGATCGCTCTCTACCTCAGCGAAGCCCTGATCGACTTGGGCGTTGCAGTGCAAGTGAGCGCCAAAACTCTCCCTTATGCACCTGCTGTTGCCATCCATGATGTGCCCGATGCCCCCGATTTATGGACAATGAAGCGGCTTTGGGTAATGTGCGAAGCGCCCTACAGTCCAGAATCATCTTTAATTAGCGAACCTTTGACCCAAAAGCTCCGCGACTTAGAGGTTGAGGGTTTCCGCGATGCTGTCATCATGTTTCGGGTGTTAGGCGAAACCAAAACTGACTGGCTGTTACGAGTAGACCTGACCCCATCAGGGGAAATGCTGCGCGACTGGGCAAGGTGGGGCGATGCAGAGGCAATTCAACGATTACTGAGCCAGGCATTGCAACCTATTGGCTTTCAAGTTTGTACAGCAACCTTGACCGACTCAACGCTGCATTTATATTGTGCTACCTTGCCTCTTTCTACGACAGTTCCTGATCAAAAGCAAATTCGTGCGGAAGTAGGTCTGTTCTTGGAAGCCCTTGCACCTCAAGGCATTCACGCTGCCACCTTATCTGGGCAGGTGAAAGGAAGCGAGGCTTCAGAATGGGTGGAACGGCTAGATTTGCCTGCGTCAGTGCATTCGGAGTTAGCAGAGCCTGTGTTGACATTGGCACAGAAAAAAGATTGGGGGGCGATCGCCTTCTTGCTCCATCGCTTGCTCAATCCTAATTTGGAGCAGTACTTATCAACCGGCGGGACGCGGCTTCAGCTTTTGCCAAAAAACGATCTGCTGCACATTATGAGCGAGGCTTATCTTTGTCCGGATAAGCAAGAGGTGTGTCGGACAGTAACTCGGTTTTTAGAGCCGCTTCAGATTCCTCACTTGTCTGGGGTGCGCATTTATGGGCGGCGATCGGGCGAGAAGCATCCTCTATGGCAGTTCGGGTCAGACTTTATCAGCCGCGATTGCCTCGAACCCGAATCCATGCCAGAGTTCCTCGCTACAGCAGATCATCTCAATGACCTACTGCCTCAAGAAGAAGATTTAGACTTGCCCTTGACCGAGATTCAGGTCACTTGGCAGAAGTCGCGAAACTGGCTCCATGCCATGGCTCAGAATGCATTGACCCGATCGCAGCTTTTTACGGTACCACCAGAAGTTCAAACAGCGATCGCCCTCCCCGGACAAGTCAGCTACCAAGGAACGAAAGTTGCCCTGGTTTGGAGCGCGATCGGGATTGTATTGACGCTTCAAACTAATTGGTTGTTAGGTCAAGTTGTGCGTGCCCAGCCCAAGCAAACGGTGGCACAGACACAGCCTATTGTCGTTTCTACATCCAGCCCAGCCATCTCCGCGCCCACAGCTTCTCCTCAGCCTCCAAATGAGGATGTTTTCAACTCCGACAGCTTTACCCAACTTGCCTCCGAACCTGCGACTAAAGGCTCTATCAGCACAGGCACGGATTCTACTGCTGCGCCAATCTTGCCATCCTTGCCCTACACGCCCCCCAATCCAAAAGCCGATCTTGCTACTGCTGCGCTCCTGACCCAGTTGCCTTTACCAACCTTTAACAGCCGCCAAATAGACGAAAAGATCCAGCTTTACTATCAGTATTTAGAAAAATTTGGTACACCAGATGTGCTGATAGTCGGTAGTTCTAGGGCACTTCGGGGCGTTGATCCGATCGCGCTAAAAGAAGCCTTAGCCGACTTAGGCTATGCCAACGTTAAGGTCTTCAACTTCGGTATCAATGGTGCAACGGCTCAGGTTGTCGAGCTATTGGTTCAGAAAATTTTAACCCCCGAACAGCTTCCCCGGATGATTTTGTGGGCAGATGGGGCACGGGCATTGAACAGCGGTTCGGTAGACGCGACCTACGAGGGAATTGTGTCGTCTGAGGCTTACCGTCAACTGATGGCGGGTACGTTGCCCATTCCTAAAACGGCTCTTGCACCGGATGCACCCACCGACACCCCGATCGCTCCCCGGAGCAGCATTAACCAAACCTTGACCGAGAGCTATGCCACGATCGATCGCAAGTTTAGCGAGCAGTTGTCCAATATTTCGGGCACCTACTCAGAGCGCGATCGCTTAAAAAATCTCTTTCAGCAGCAATTTGGGGCTTTTCTACCACAGTCTGTGCCAATTGAGCCTAAAGGAATGACTGCCCCCGTTCAATCGCCTCAGCACACTGGCTCCACCCCAGCGCCTAAACCTAGTGAGCCGCTGGTAAACAGCGACGGGTTTCTTTCCCTACCTTTGCAGTTTAACCCGGCAACCTACTATCAAAAGTACGCCAAAGTTGCTGGCTCTTATGATAGTGACTACGAGCAGTTCCAAATTGCGGGCAAGCAAGAGGCGGCTTTGCAATCGTTGCTTCAGTTTACTCAGGCTCAAAAAATTCCAGTCGTGTTCGTTAATCTGCCTTTGACCGACCAGTATTTGGACTCCGTGCGATCGGAATATGAGCAACAATTTAAGCAGTCTATGTTAAGCCTTTCAATGAGTCAATCAAGTGGGTTTACGTTTAGAGATTTGGGCGATCGCTGGGTCACAGCACACCGCTACTTCTCCGACCCTAGCCACCTTAATCGCTATGGAGCCTATGCAATTTCTAAGCACCTCGCCCAAGACCCGATGATTCCTTGGATAAAGGGGAAAAAGTAAGAACCGAACCAGAATCAGAATTTCCTGACTATTGCCCCAACTTACGGCTAATCTCTAGAAAAATATCCCGCCGCACATAAGGATAATCGGACACACACAGGTTGTACTCTGGCAAGTAAATATCCGACACATTGGCAATGCGTCCTAAGTCAGCCCGTTGAGACATCCGGTTAGAGGAATGAGTTCTTCAAATTTGTCAGAGGAATCAGCATAAAAGGCTAACGGAGAAGCTCGGTAAATCTAATCGATCGACTTGCGGATAATGCGAGGAGTAATTTCTCAAGAACTGACAATGACTCATTGTCCCATGCTCGATAAAAGTATATCCACTGATTTTTTCTGGCTTTCAGAAAACAAGTTCAGTGCTTATGAGGACGTGGCTCTAGTGCCGCTTAGGACACAATCAAAGCAATTCTGAAGAACGCATTCGGGAGAGCTAAGCAACTAGGGGGCAATTCTGTTGTTTTAGCTTTTCTGGTTAGGAAAGCGTCCTTGCAGTTAAACTGCCTGACCTCGGGGGCTTATGAGGTCAGGCTATTTTTTGTCTACCTGACTTTTGACTTTATTCATGGCGTAGCAGGTATCAATGCTGTAGGCGGCATAACTAGGAGCAGGAATCGCCTCTTCAGCCCTTTCGTGGTCATTAAACTAGGGTCATTAAACCAACAGTTCCTTGAACAAACAGAACTTTCTGTCATCAAAATAGCCCCCCTCCCCAAACAGGAGAAGGGCTATGGAAACAAGCTCCTTTTGAGATACCTGTCAGGAGTTAGTCAGAGTTTAGATCTCAGAGCGCTTACCTAAAATTTGCTCTTTAAGAGCCTCAAATCCTTCACCCAATTCTTTGCGAGTAGATTCTTTCAATGCATAGCGGTAAATGAACCAAGCAGAGTAAGAGATGCCTACTAACTCAAATAACGGAGATAACAAAGGAATATCATTAATTGCTCCAATAATTGCCAACAAAAGCTTGACTGCAATAATGGATGCAATCACAAGACTGACAGTAATAATGGGACGGCGATATTCTCCAAAGAATTCTGTCAAATAGTCGGGCAAATTTGCTAGGAATGTTGAGATTTTATCGGTGGCTTCTTTCCATTGCTCGTTAGTTTCAGACGACGAGTAAGAAGTCAGACTTCCCCGTTCTTCGTTATCATTCATGATTATTTGCTCCGTTACGTATTCTGGCGAGTTGGTATCTTGCATAATCTCAGACTCCATATTGATACCTCTTAATGGCAATCTAAACAACTTTATTGTGAGAGAATAGCTCAAATTTGAACTAGCGCCAACCTTGAGTTACAAAATTGTTCTTTTTTGAGGATTAGGGGAACAGACCTAAATGCTAAGGCTGATTCAAACTCGGCTCGCTTGATTCATTCTTCATTCCAACGGAATTGAACTAAAACCAGTTTAGTTTGGTATTAAAGCCGATTTGGGCTTTAGCTTATATGACCCTAAGATAGAGTTTGGTGAATTGCAAGTAGGGGTTACAAATTTGTGATTATTAGGGGCAGCTTCTAGCGATCGCCATTCCTTTTGACCATCCCTAAAATCTCGTGGGCAGCGCGATCGCACACGCCTACCGCTCCTAGCTCTTGCCGCATCCGTTGGTATCCTGCCAGCATAGTGGCGCGACGCTCTGGGCTAGAAAGAATTTCTAGAGCTTCTTGAGCAATCCGGTCTGGCGTTGCATTAGCTTGGAGAAGTTCAGGGACGATTTCCTCCATCAGCACTAGGTTAGGCGGCGAGGCGAAGGGTATGGCGAGTTTAAGAATGTGTTCGGCAATCCAAGCGGTAACGGCATTGAGCCGATAAGTAATGACTTGAGGAACATTGAGCAGTGCTGTTTCAAGATTGACGGTGCCAGACTTAGCGATCGCCAAATCAGCCGCTGCAATGACAGTTTGAGAGGAATGAGATTGTTTTGAGATTAGGGTTGCTTGCAGTCTGTACTGCTGAATCGCTTGTTCTAATGGCGCTCGGTAAGTTTCTAAAGACAACGGAATCCAAAAATGGACGTGGGGCAGCTTTGCCTGAATTTGTTGGGCTGCGGCAAAAATGATGGGCAGAACATACTTAATTTCTTGGAGGCGAGAGGCGGGGATCAAGGCGATCGCCAGTTGATCAGACGCGATCCCCAAGGCTTGACGCGCTTCTAGGCGAGTAGGAGCAGTGACCATGCCATCGACTAAGGGATGCCCAACCCAAGTGACGTTACCACCTTTTTTTTGGTAGTACTCTGCTTCACCTTTAAAGATGGCAAGGAGGCGATCGCTCAGGCTGAGAATGCGCTGGGTGTTGCGATCGCTGAAAGACCAAACCCACTCTTGGGGAGCAATGTAGTAAACGGTAGGGACGTGAGGGAGGAATTTACGGATAAAGCCGCCAATGCCAAGGTTGGGGCCAAAGTAATCAATCAGAATGACGATATCGGGAGGATGGATTTGCAGGTGGCGTTTGGCTCGGCGCTGAAGCTGGAGGGTAGAGAAAATGTGAGGAATGGATTCGAGAATGCCGATGGAACTAATCGTGGTGGTGTCAGCAAGGAGAGTGGCACCCGCTTGAGACATGCGATCGCCCCCTAACCCCGTAATTTCAAGCGTTACGCCTTGGCTTAGAGCTTGGCGATAGAGGGATTCAATAAGAAGAGCGCCCTGAAGATCGCCGGAGACTTCGCCCGTGCTGATGAAGATGTTCAGATTTCTTGCCCGTTGTCCTTCAGTTTGACGAATGGTCATTGTGGGGTAATCGTTAGGATTTGGGGCAGAATCTACTCATCTAGAGTATGGGATCGTTTAGCAGGAGTGCAGCCGCGTCTGCCGGGAGAGCGGCTGAGCCTGAGGAATTGCTGAAGATGGTCTAGGGCTTCGTTTTGGGGGAGAAGTTCGAGTTGTTCCAGGGCTTCGGTAAAGGAAAGCCCTGAGCGGTAAAGGGTACGGAAAGCTTTTTTGAGGGATTGCAGAGTCTCGGTTTCGTCGGCTCGTTGAATACCAATTTTGTTAAGCGATCGCACTCTGGCTGGGTTGCCCTCAACAATCATGTAGGGCGGCACATCGCGGTTAATGCGACTCATGCCCCCCACCATAGCTAAGCGCCCAATGTGAACAAATTGGTGAACACCCAAAACGCCGCTGATCCGAGCACGAGATTCAATGTGGACATGCCCTGAGAGAGCAACGCTATTAGAAATAATCACCTGATCTTCAATGACGCAGTTGTGCCCCACATGAACGTATGCCATCAGCAGGTTATCGTTGCCTATCACCGTCGCATCGTTTGCCCAGGTGGCGCGGTTAATGGTGACATATTCACGAATAACATTGCGATCGCCAATCTTAACAAGGTTTAGTGAACCGTCGTACTTCAAATCTTGCGGCTCTAGCCCAATGGCAGCCCCCGGAAAAATATGGTTTCCTGTGCCAATTTCTACCCGTCCCTCTAAGATGGCATGATGCCCAATCACGCTGCCTGCACCCACTTTCACTTTTTCACCAATAACTGCATACGCCCCGATCTGTACTGTTGGATGCAGTTCAGCACCGGGAGAAATCACAGCCGTGGGATGGATCAAGGTAATAGTCAAAGTGGGACAGGTGGATAGAAGAGTACGGAATTCAGTGGAATAGGCGAATTATAGGTCTACTAGCGAGAAAGTGAGCAGCCCTTCAGCAACGAGTTGCCCATCCACCTCAGCACGACCCTGCATCTTACCAAAACGACGCGCTTTGACCGAAAGCAGTTCCACGGTCATGACCAGTTGGTCACCAGGAACAACTGGGCGACGGAACCGCACTTTGTCAATGCCTGCGAACATGAACAAACCTGGGGGCAAATCGGGCATTTGAGTGACCACGATGCCGCCCACTTGTGCCATCGCTTCAATAATTAACACACCAGGCATGATGGGCTTTCCAGGAAAGTGTCCTTGAAAGTGGGGTTCATTGAACGACACGTTTTTGATGCCGACTGCTTCTTTACCAGGGACGTAGCGAATGATGCGATCGACGAGGGAAAAAGGGTAACGGTGCGGCAGCAAGCGATGAATGTCTTCGATCGTTAGAACCGAGGGCTGGGGAACATCGTTAGGATCGAGGTCGGGAACAATGTGTGTGTTTGAGGGAGCTTCAGTCAATATTGCCATGGGTTGAGGTGCGAATAACGAGAATTTTTAAGCTAACGGGAGGACTTGAGTGAGACGCTGCGCCAATTGGGTATGCAATTGATGACTTGCCTTGTACGCCAGAATATGGGCACAAGGAAAACTGCCCAATAAACTCAAGTCTCCTATTAAGTCTAAAAGCTTATGACGCACTGGCTCATCTGGAAATCGCAAGGGCGGGTTCAGCCATCCTTCAGCACCACACACCAGCGCATTTTCTAAACTACCGCCTTTGATCAGACCTAAACTGCGCAAGTGGTCAATTTCATGGGCTAGCCCAAAGGTGCGTGCCGGAGCGATCGCCAGTTCAAAGCTTTCCTGCCCTGGCAGCCAGGTGTGCCACTGTTGACCAATGGCGACTAATTCAAAGTCAATGCCATAGGAAAACCGCAGGTGAGGGGCAGGTAGTGCCGCTACAAAAGCATCTCCAGAATGCACCCAAATCGGCTCAGAGATGGCATAGACAGGACGATCGCCCTCTTGCAGAAGGATGCCTGACTCGGCGATCGCGCTGACCCACTCTTGTGCTGAACCATCCAATAAAGGTACTTCTGCCCCATCAATTTCAATCCGAGCATTGTCTATTCCCATGCCGCTGAGGGCTGCCAACAAATGTTCCACGGTGCGAACTGAAGCCGAACCTTGTGCCAGTTCTGTTGAAAGCCGAGTCTGATGTAACTGAGCAGTGCGAGCCAGAATAATAGGCGATTCAGGCAGATCGGTTCGGACAAAATAGCGACCTTGCCCCACTGCCGCAGGGAGAACTCGTACCTGTGTCACTGCACCAGAATGGAGTCCCACGCCCGATCGCTCAAAGCTTCCTGCCAAGGTTCTCTGTTGGAAACTTGAGGGAGCCGAATCTGGATACGGGCGCTCGTCTTCGCAACGAATCATCAGAACCGCTCCCCTAGACCAAAAGAGAAGCGGTTACTGCCATCGTCGGCAATGCCATAGAAGACGCGGATTTGACCCAGAGGCGAGTTAACTTGGAGTCCTGCGCCATAGCCAAAGCCGCTACCGGGCTTGCCGCGATCGCCTGCAGGGTTACCCGGAACGCTATCGCCGCTCCCTAAGTCACTGGCAGCATCGACAAACAGAATGCCGCTAACAATCGAAACAATCGGAAAGCGATATTCGGCGGTAATTTGAGCGAAGCTGCGCCCACTGCCAATTTCTCCACCATCATAGGCTCGTACCGATCCGTCTCCGCCCAAGGCAAAGGCTTCGTAGGGCGGCAAATCTCCTAAGACTGTCCCAACTTGGGCGCTGAGGGCAATGGTTTCAGGGCAATCAGTAGGAGTCCGATCCTCTTGCCGACAGCCTGTAGTGAACCGAGTCAAACTCGTAGGAATGAAGTAACTATAGCTAGCTCGGAGACGATTAAATAGGATACCGTCTAAGGGAAGAGATTGCTCAGTGCTGAAGCGAAGTAAAGAACCACTGGTGGTGGCAGTTGGATTATTCCGACGATCCTGAGAAGCAGAAAATTGCAGGGTAGCGAGGTAATCTACTCCATCACTCGTAAAAGTGAGGTCTCTGCCCGTTGCCCGATTGACAACCTCACCGTCTTCGTTAATGAAGCGCCGATCGCTGTCCACGCGATCGCCATCGCCGTCCTGGATTGTTACCCGCTGTACCTGTGCGCCCAACGATGCACGCCAGCCATTATCTAGGGGGCGGGCAAAGGTGACCCCCGTCCCTAACCGGAAGATGCGAGGACGAGTGGCATCATCAAAAGAGTTCAATTCATCTAAGTCGGTCGATTGTAGCTGAATTTCGTCAGAGCCACCGTCAAAAATCTGGGAAACCGATTGCCGTCCAAACGCATTAACCGTATACGAAGTCCGGTAGGGGTCGCCGCCAATCCAGGGGTCAGTAAAGCTGAGGTCAAACAGGAGGGCGCGTTCGCCGACTTGCACTTGTGCGCCCACGCTCTGGTTATTGCCACCCAGGTTAGATTCCGTCAGGTTGATAGCACCAAACAATCCTGAAGAGGAGCTTAAGCCCGCACTAGCTCCAATACTGCCTGTTCGTCGTTCAGTCACGTTAACCACGACCTCAACCTTACGCGGATCGGTTTGGCTAGGGTTGAGCGATAGACTCAGGTCTTCAAAAATACCGAGGGCAAATGCTCGTTGCAAGTCTGCTTGAATAAGATCGCGGTTGAACACATCTCCTGGCTGTGATTCAAACTCGCGGGTGATGATAAAATCACGGGTTCTTCCGCGAATTGGCTCACCCTGGTCATCTGTGGCATCACCATCACGGTTTAAAAAGCGGAGTTGAATGTTTTCAATTTCTCCTTCCGCGACGGCTAGAGTCACCTGACCATCGGGTGCAACTTGGGGAGCATCAATAACCTGGGCTAACACGTAGCCGTTATCTTGATACAGCTTGTTCAGTTCTGCAACCCCTGCCTGGAACTCATTGAGGTTGATGATTCTGCCATATTGCGAGCCGAAAATGCCATCGATCGCCGCTTGGGTCGGCACTTCTTCGCCCTGATAAGTGATTGTTTCAACACTACTACCTTCTAAGCGGACGCTGCGAAGGGAAGGGTTAGGCTCTACGGTGAAGGCAACACGCACCCCCAAGGGTGTATCTTCAGGCGCAACCCGGACGTTGCTGAAAAAGCCAGTGGCAAAGATAGCGTTAATGTCTTCTTGAAGCTGCGATCGCGTCGTCGTCCGTCCTGCCACCGTGCGAATTGCCTGATAGACCGTATTTTGCAAGTCGCCCTCAACCCCTTCAACCGTCACTTCAGCAACCAAAACCCGAGGTTCGGGCGCTGTGGGTTCTGCGGTTGAGGGAGTAGGTAAGGTTCCGGGAGGCAATGGAGCAGGCGGCACTTGGGGAGCTTCTGGAGTTCCTGGATCTGTGGGGATAGGCACCGTTGGGTCTAGAGTCCCTGGATCTACGGGAGTAGGGGGCACTACTGGATCTGGAATAACAGGCGATGGAACAGGATTGGGAACCGGCACCACAGGATCAGTAGGTTGGGTGGGTAAGTCGGTTGGGGAAACGGGAGGCTCAGGAATAGGAGCCTGGTCTCCGGCAGTCGGCGGGTTAAGCTGGGTCTGTTGAACTGGAGTTGCTTGAGCAATCTCTTGGCGATCGCTAGTCGGTGCAACTTCAAGCCAAGCATTGGCGGTCGATCGACTAAACTCAGGCTGCACCTGTTCAGGGGTTACTGCCCCTTTGTTCGCTAGCGGCAACACTAAGCCTTCTAGGTCTTCGTCCAGTTCTAGAGCAGTTGGATTAAAGCTTGCAGCGACCCAATTGTGGGTCGCCTGTTGATCAAGGGCAGGAGCCTGAGCCTGGGCAGGTCTAGTAAAGCTAAACGCTGCGGAAGCAGTCAACACTGCCAGCAAAACGGGAGAACAACGCATATTAATTGGATTATTTGACACTTCCACACACCTAGAACTTTCAGACATCTAGAGCTTATCGCGGGTTCCCGATGCTACACAAAGGTTACCAATGCCATAGAGATTGCTGATCCCATGAGCAAACTGGGTCATTTTACCCTATTGATTGCTCTTACGGTTGAACGGGTTGTGCCAGTACTCGTTCTAGCACTTGGCGATAGGCATCTTCTACGGCACCCAAATCGCGCCGGAACCGATCTTTATCCATCACTCGACGCTCGGGGTCAGTTTCCGCCTGATTCCACAACCGACACGTATCTGGACTAATTTCATCTGCCAGCAGCAGTGTGCCATCCGCAGCCAGACCGAACTCTAGCTTAAAGTCCACCAGTGTAATGCCACAGTGACCAAAGAAATCTGTCAGGATACGGTTAATGTGGAGTGCCATTGTTTCCAGGTGGCTGACTTGAGCAGGGGTGGCGAGTGCCATTAGAAAAAGGCGATCGCGCGTTAGCAAAGGGTCACCTAACGCATCATTCTTGTAATAGAACTCCACTAACGGCTGAGGTAGCACGGTTCCTAACTCAATTCCTGTTTGTTGACAGAGACTACCCGCTGCAATGTTCCTGACGACAACTTCTAGAGGCACAATTTGAACCGACTTAACTCGCATCTCGTTAGCAGAAGGGCGATCGATGTAGTGAGTCAGCACCCCTTGCGCCTCAAGCATTTGAAACAAATGGGTAGAGATGGCACAATTCATCTCGCCCTTACCTACAATACTGCCTCGTTTCTGGGCATTAAACGCCGTTGCATCATCTTTAAAGTGGGTCAGCAAAATATCAGGGTCATCGGTGGTGTAAAGAATTTTGGCTTTGCCTTCGTAAAGTTTTTGACCCGCAGGCTGTACAGACATAGGAAGTTAAGAAGAAAGGGCTTAACTATTTTAGCGGTGAGGTTTCCCTAATCGCGTTATTCGGTAAGGGGACTTGCCTGATACTGGGCGATCGTCTTTAGATATTAAATTTGAGTATCAAATAATACACTCTTTAAATTTTTTACAGGATTAATACAAAGTATCAAGCTTAGCTAATATTGCAATAGAGTTATGATTGGATTAAGAGAAGGTTAACAAAAGTCATCGCAATCAGTAATTTAATTCAGGAAAAATTATGATGACCCATCAATCTGACTTTTTCAGCCCATGCAGCCGCTATTACGGAGAAATTAAACCTCAGAATCTAGCGTTCAATGCAAACCTACAAGAGTTTGCAAACCGTGTCACGCTCATCTGCGGACTAGAAACTAACGGCAAAATGACTCCCGAAGAAGCCTACAGAGATATAGCGTTGCTTTGGAATCAGCTTAAGCGCAGCAAAAAAGAGTTAGGAATTGGACTAGATTAACCGTAGAGAGCCCCATGGCTATTGCGTACTATTGCGAGTCTGCGGCAATCTTTAAACAAATATTGAATTATTCTAGAGCGATAGACTCTTCAACCAGTCAAAGGACTACTTTTTCTCTATGCTGACTATGCTGAATACTAGTGAGTTATAACTTGGGTAAACAGATTTGGTGGCTGTAAGTTTCCAGACCTTAACGCAATTAAACCTATGTTATGAAGCCTGTAGATGTTCAAAAAAGCACTGATTTCTTAAATAAAAGTCGGGCGATCGCTTTCATTGGCTGCATCTGCTGGAGCCTTGGGGCGACCTTACTTAGTCATTTTATTGTAGGGTTATTGTTTTAAGGCTGTTGTTTCATGCACAAGATTCCCGTTACTGTTATTAGTGGCTTTTTAGGCGCTGGAAAAACCACCCTCATTCGCCACTTGCTGCAAAATAATGAAGGTAGACGTATTGCTGTTTTAGTCAATGAGTTTGGCGAAATTGGGATTGATGGAGAGCTACTCCGCGATTGCCAAGTCTGCCCTCCTGAGGACGAAGGAAACGCGGCGCAGACGGCATCAAAAAGCGATGGAACCATCCCCAATAATAGCCCTACTAACATTGTTGAACTGACCAACGGTTGCCTGTGCTGCACAGTTCAAGAAGAATTTTTGCCCACAATGCAAGAACTGCTGAAACGTCGGGATCAACTGGACTGCATTTTAATTGAAACGTCGGGTTTAGCCTTACCCAAGCCCCTAGTGCAAGCCTTTCGCTGGCCTGAGATTCGGGTGGGAGCAACGGTTGATAGCGTCATTACGGTGGTAGATTGCGAAGCTCTATCCAAGGGGCAGGTTGTAGGGGACTTAGAAGCTCTCAACGCCCAACGGCAGGCAGATGCAAGCCTAGAGCATGAAACGCCCATTGAGGAATTATTTGAGGATCAGCTTGCCTGTGCTGACCTCGTGCTGCTCACAAAAGTCGATCGCGTGGATGCTCAAGGACAGGCGCAGGTGCAGCAGTGGTTAAAGCAAGAGTTATCAGACAGCGTTAAGGTTGTGTCATGTGAGCGAGGACAAGTTTCTCCTAGCTTACTGCTAGGCTTTAATGCCGCTGTTGAGGATGACTTGGAGAATCGTCCGAGCCATCATGATACGGAAGAAGAACATGAGCATGATGACGACATTAACTCAGTTCAGTTCATTGTAGATGAATCATTTGAACCCACAGTATTGATCGATCGCTTGCAAGCTTTAGTTAAACAGCAAGAGATTTATCGAGTCAAAGGATTTGTGGATGTGCCGAACAAGTCAATGCGACTGGTACTACAAGGAGTAGGCGATCGCTTCGACTACTTCTATGATCGTCCGTGGAAGTCTGCTGAACTCCGGCAAACAAGGCTAGTGTTAATTGGGCGATCGCTGGATCAAGAACAGGTTAAAGCTAGCCTTCAGTCATTCTAAAGTCTAAGAAAAGTGATTGAGCGATCGCTGTACCCACTTCAATTAGCATTGAGATGGGTACGGTAAATCTCCTTTGATAAACAAATTTTACCCAGTTGCTTGAGATACAGAACTGACCACTTTGAAGATGCTGTAATGAAACAGGCAGAAAGCTTACTCAGCGTCTTCATGCAAAAGGAATATCTTCTTA
The DNA here is from genome assembly GCA_019358855.1 of Timaviella obliquedivisa GSE-PSE-MK23-08B. NCBI lineage: Bacteria > Bacillati > Cyanobacteriota > Cyanophyceae > Oculatellales > Oculatellaceae > Timaviella > Timaviella obliquedivisa. The sequence goes on from JAHHII010000006.1 coordinate 257,224, forward strand.
AGTCAAATGTGATACGTTAAAAGAATATAAAGTCTTACCTCCTACGTCAAATTGAATATTTTTGATATCAAACTGTTTAAGGAGTTTAAAGACTTGGTAAAATTTTACTCAATTACTAAATAACTCAATTACTAAATAGCTAAAGCCCTGCTTGCGTCCGAAAACTGCTTTTGTTCGTGCTGCTCTTTAATGCCCGGTGACATGTTGAGGTTTTACTGAGTACGTAGCTATACATTAAACAAGGAGATTTACATGCGGATTGCACAAATTGCGCCTTTGTGGGAAAGGGTGCCGCCTCCCGCCTATGGCGGCACTGAGTTAGTTGTAAGCTTGCTAGCAGATGAGTTAGTGAAACGCGGGCATGAGGTTACCCTATTTGCCACAGGCGATTCAATTACTCAAGCAAAACTCGACGCGGGCTCTGATTTGCCTTTACGAGCAAAAGGGGTCAGTATCTTAGAATATCCAGTTTATGACTTAGTACGGCTCACGCCTTTATTTGAACGCGCCGATGAGTTTGACATCATTCACTCTCATGTAGATATCAGTGCATTGCCTTACGGCAATTTTGTTAAAACGCCTGTAGTTCACACCGTTCATGGTGTTATTCCAAAAGTAGCTGAGCAACTGTATCAGCTTCATCGTGATCAGCATTACGTCAGCATTTCTAACTCGCAACGGCGGCATGACTTAGGATTGAATTACGTAGATACTGTGTATAACGGCATTAATCCCAGTACTTACAAGTTTCATGCTGAGGCAGCTAACCCTCCTTACCTCGTTTTCTTTGGGCGCATGTCTCCTGAAAAGGGGCCTCAGCTAGCGATCGAAATAGCCAAGCGAGCAGGCTGGCATCTCAAAATGGCGGGCAAAGTTGATCCTACCGATCGTGAGTTTTATGAGCGTGAGGTCGAACCCTTGATTGATGGCGAACAAATTGTTTATTTGGGCGAGGCAAATCATGCTCAAAAGAGCGAAATTATGGGCCCCGCAGTTGCTACCCTTTGTCCTCTCACCTGGGAAGAACCCTTTGGTTTAGTGATGACAGAATCAATGGTTTGCGGCACCCCTGTCATTGCGATCGCCCGTGGTGCAGCCCCAGAACTCATCTTAGATGGCAAAACAGGCTTCCTCTGCAAAGATGTTGAAGCCTGCGTTGAAGCTGTTAATAAAGTTCAAAGCCTCGATCGCCGTGCTTGCCATGATCACGTCATCAACAACTTTAGCAATGCTCGCATGGTAGACGGCTACGAGGCTGTGTATCGTCAGCTCATGGAAGCACGATTTGCAACCAATGGGCACCTCAAACATGCAGCGCTCTCGAACTAAAGCAAAGACAGAAGATTGAGCGTTATTAACCTTTAGTTTTTAACCCTCAGTCTTCCAAATTGCTGAACAGCTTTAAAGAAAAGAAGAAAAAATATTGCAAAATGTCATGTTTCTACAACATAACGACTGATTCTTCTTTCTTTTAGCATTGCCGATGAGAGCAAAAATTGAAAACATTGCCAAAAACAATGAGTTCTCTCAGTTTTCGGAACCCTCTCTTGTTCATAATGGATGGCTAGGCAGTAGAAAGCGAGCCTCCCAATGTGATAAGTCACGGAGTTTGGAATTATGGCTGAGATTTTAGAGCTAGATGGAAGAACGTTTGTCCCCGCCGAGCAACTCGCAATACCGGAGTGGTCTTACGTGACAGGAAAACGGTTGCAACCTACCCTCACGTTGAAAGATGATGATTTATTTATCATTACTGATACGCTAGGCAATATTTCTGGCGATGCGAGTGAAGATGGAAATACGAGCCTGGGGTTGTTTTGTCGCGATACGCGGTTCTTAAGTCGATTAGAACTACAAATTGAGGGGCGATCGCCTGTTTTACTCAGCAGCACCGCCCAAAAAGGATTTGCCCTATCTGTGCTTTGCGCTAACCCCTATGTAGAAGGTCGCCTTCCTGCTGAAATTGTTGGCATTCAACGAGACTTAGTGCTAAACGGCGCGCTGTTTGAAGAGTTTGCGATTACTAATTACAGTCGTGTACCCATTCAGTTTGAGCTAAGCCTTAGCTTTGATGCCGACTTTGCTGACCTGTTTCAAATTCGGGGCTTCACGCGCGAACATCAAGGTCGCCTATTGCGCCAGGTGACAGACAATCCAGAAGCCATGCAAGACTTTGCGGCATTAGCATTAGAAACTGGACAATTAACGCTAGCTTACCAGGGGATAGATGGAGCCGTCGTCGAGTCGCGGATCCAGTTCTCGAATTTGCAGCCCGATGGCTTTAAGGGATATACCGCCATTTGGAAGCTAGAGCTAGAATCTCACGAAACTAAGCAGATCGGCTATCGTTTGCAACCCATGACCAGCAATCGCCCCGCTTCGGTCGTCAGTCCACCGATGACTTTACGGCAGGCGATCGCCGCTGAGTCAATGGAAGAGGGAGACTGGCGCGCCTCTGCCACCAAGATTCGCTCCGACAACCGTGCTTTTAATCAGGTTATTGAACGAGCCGAGCAAGACGTTTATCTCCTGCGCCAAAGCTTTGGCAAGGGCAAAGTTTTGGCGGCTGGCATTCCCTGGTTCTCTACCTTGTTTGGACGCGACTCCATCATTGCTGCCGCCCAAACCCTCATCCTTGATCCAGAGATTGCTCGGCAAACGCTTTACACCTTGGCGCACTATCAAGGCAAGCTTGAAGACGATTGGCGCGAAGAACAACCTGGCAAAATTCTTCACGAACTGCGCCTGGGCGAGATGGCAAGGTGCGGCGAAGTGCCCCATACGCCGTACTATGGCACAGTAGATGCGACCCCTCTCTGGCTGCTGCTTTACGCCGACTACTATGCTTGGACGCACGACCAGGAAACCTTAGAGCAACTCTGGGACTGTGCCCTTGCAGCGATGGATTGGATCGATCGCAACTGCCGCCAGACGGGTTATTTAGCCTACTACCTCATTTCTAAGAGAGGACTGCGAAATCAAGGCTGGAAAGATTCAGAAGACTGCATTGTTTATCGCAACGGCGAGTTAGCAGAAGGGGCAATTTCTCTGTGCGAGGTGCAAGCCTATGTGTACGCCGCCAAGATGAAGCTAAGCGAAGTAGCCAGAATGAAAAAGCGGCTGGACTTATCCGATCGCTGGCAGGAAGAAGCTCGGAGTCTCCAGAATCGGTTTAACCGCGACTTTTGGTTGGAAGACCAAGGCTATTGTGCGATCGCGCTAGATGGAGAAGGGAAACCCGTTGATGGCATCACTTCTAATCCCGGTCATTGTCTAGGTTTAGGCATCCTTTATCCCGATAAAGCCAAAAGCGTAGCCGAACGTCTGCAAGCCCCCGACATGTTCAACGGCTGGGGGATTCGCACCCTGAGCAGCCTGTCGCCAGCCTATAATCCCATGGGTTATCACATTGGCTCGGTGTGGCCTCACGATAATGGCATGATTGCAGCAGGATTGCGATCGCTGGGTCGAGTTGATCAAGCCCTGGAAGTTGCCCAAGGTGTAATTGACATGACGCTCCAGCAGCCCTACCAGCGTCCACCCGAATTATTCTGCGGCTACGAGCGCACAATTGACAATAGCCCCGTCCGCTATCCAGTCGCTTGCTCACCCCAAGCCTGGGCATCGGGAACCATCTTTCAATTCCTGCACATTATGGTAAACCTAGCGCCCGATGCCCCCGGAAACTACCTGCGAATTGTTGACCCGGCTCTGCCTGAGTCAGTTCATCACCTGTCTCTGCACAATCTCCGCATTGGGCAAACGCTAGTAGATCTGGAGTTCGAGCGCTCTGGGAACACGACAGCTTGCCGAGTTACCAAAAAGCGAGGCAACCTCAGAGTAATTATCGAAGCGTAGGTTTTGTCAAAGGCATCTTCCCGGCTGCTTTATTTCTTTTCTGACTGCTTCAAAGAGAATACGCTTCTCTTTGAAGCAGTCAGAAATTTTTTTAAACTGTCCGGGTAAATGCCTTTTGCCTGTGTATCAGATTTAAAGGACTCATGCATCTTCATCCCAACCATCAGCGCTTATCAGGCAATGTCTACAATCAAACCTCGTAAATCACGCAAAGCTTGGCGAAATTGGCTAGAACCCGCGATCGCCGCCCTCCTCGTTGTTCAAGTTCAAGGCACCAGCACCCTTTCTAACCGTGCCCTCGCCGATGAACCTAGTGCCTCTGACCGCCTGCTCGAGCGCACGACGCTCCAGCGAACGCCGTCACCTGTACAGCCTTCGCAATCGTCTCGCCCCCTGCCCTCTGCTTGGACACTCCAAAATTATCAAAATCAGATTTATCAACTGGTTAAGAAAGAAAACCTCAAAGAGTCTCCAGCTACAAGCAAGACGCGCGATCGCGCCCGAAATCAAACCTTGACCACTTTGAGGCAGCTTGATGGGCAAAGCAAAGCCAAACTGCTGACATTTCTAGAAGACTCCAACTTAATTTTTGTAGAAAACGCCGTTATTTCTTTAATTGGGGCAGACCTAAGCAACGCTGATCTCAGCAGCTTCAGCCTGAACAATGCTGACTTCCGCGAAACCGATCTGAGCGACACCACATTAACTCGTACCAACCTGAGCGGAGCAATGTTGTTTCAAGCAAACTTGGGTAGAACAGACGCAAGTTTTGCTAACTTCAGTGGTGCAGAGCTATTTCGAGCAAATTTACGCGAGTCTAACTTGTTGTTGGCAAACCTGAGTGGAGCCAAAGCCAAAGGAGCAGATCTGGGGTTTGCTGACCTCGTCCTAGCCAACCTGCGAGGGATTAACCTGAGCAATGCTAATTTAGGCAGCGCTGACCTTTCCTATGCCAACTTAAGTGGAGCAGAGCTAGCGTTCGCTAATTTTGCAGAAGCGAACCTGGCGTTTGCCAACTTGATGGGAGCAAAGCTGAATGGAGCAGACCTCAGCGGTGCTAACCTTACCGGGGCAGATTTACAAGGCGTTGACCTAAGCGGGGCAAGTTTGCGAAATGCCGATTTGAGCACGGCAAAGCTAGAGGGAGCAAACCTGTTTGGAGCAGATTTGAGTGGTGCGTTGTTGGCAGGGACAACGATGCCAGACGGGAAAGTTAGAAAATAAGCAATGATCTCTTTGCTTGTATAACCGCTTTGCTTAGGTAAGAGCTTGCCGGGGAGATTCTTGCGGCAATTTTGTGATGTCATCCCTTTGCTATGCTCCCTGTTGAAGCAGGCTTAGTTGAGATCAGTTTTTTATAAGAGAAATTGCAAAGCGTACTCATTATGAGTATGATTAACATATGGAATTGATAGCGGGGCAATCTTGAGTTTCAAGAATTGATCTTTCGACGATCGATCGCCTTTCTCTTCCAGCCTCTATGATCAAACCTAAGCTCTACAACAGAGAGGAAACCCGTAATGACAGCGACATTGACCCAAAAAGCAGCTTTAGTTGCAGCCCTCAACCGTGAACAAGCCAACACGCTTGTGGCATATCTCAATTACAAAAAATATCACTGGTTTACGTTTGGTCCTTTGTTCCGCGATGTTCATTTGCTGTTTGATGAACAAGCCACTGAAGTGTTTGCCATGCTGGATGAATTGGCTGAACGCAGCCTCATGATTGACGGCACTCCTGTGGGCGACCCCGCAGATTATTTGACTACGGCTACGGTCACCGCTTCGGTGGGACAACTTTCGCTAAAAGACATGATTGCTGAAGCGATCGCCACTCACGATTTGATCATTGAGGAAATGCATCAAGACGCTGAGGCGGCTAACAAGGCAGGTGATATTGGAACAGCAGATCTGTACACCCGTTTAGTGCAAGTCCATCAAAAACACCGCTGGTTCCTGCGCGAGTTTTTGAAAAAGGGTGATGGTTTAGTCTCTTAATCCGCAGGTACGGCATTATTGAATGCAAGGATCACCTCCCTTCAAAACCCCTTTCCTTTAGGAGAGGGGTTTGGGGAGAGGTTTCTAGAACCTAACCCCTAGCCCCTTCCCTAAGAGGGCAGGGGAACATGAGGAAAGAAGAATTATGACGGATGGGCAAAAACCGAACAAGCCGCTGTTTTCACGGCATTATCTGGAGCACCGGATTCAAGAGTGTCCAGAATGGCAGGTAGATGTAGCGGCTGGGTTTGAGGCTTTGGAAAAGCTCTATCTGTCTAAAAAGGATTTGTTACCGACGCTGAGTGAAGCGCACACTGAAGACGTTTTTATTAAGCCTGCGCTGGATATTTTAGGGTTTAGCCACATTCCGCAGGTGACGACGCGGGGCAAGGGCAGGGCAGAGCGACCGGACTATGCTTTGTTTACCAATGAGGGCGATCGCGATGAGGCTTATTCTCTTCAGAAGGATGAGTCGGCGTTTTATGCGCGGGTGAGGGCGATCGCGGAGGCAAAGTATTGGGAGCGTCCGCTGAGTAAGGTTTCGTCTAACGATCAGCGCGATATTTACAAGAATGAAAATCCATCGTTTCAGATTTCTAGCTATTTGACGGGAACGGGAGTCGATTGGGGGATTCTGACGAATGGGCGCGAGTGGCGGCTGTATTATCGGCAGGCTTCTTCGACGGCGACGGAGTTTTATCCGGTTGATTTGGTGAAGTTGTTGGAGGCGGGCGATCGGGAGCAGTTTAAGTATTTTTGGTTGTTCTTTCGGCAAGAGGCATTGGTTAAGGATTCGCAGGGGCGCAATTTTTTGGAGCGGGTGCGGGAAGGTAGCACGACCTATGCAACTCAGGTGGGGAATGAACTGAAGGCTTTGGTGTTCGATCGCATTTTTCCGGGTTTGGCAGGAGGATTTGTGGTGGATGCGACGCGGCGCGGTGAACAGGTGACTTCGGAGCAGGTGTATGAATCCACGCTGTCTTTTTTATATAAGCTGTTGTTTTTGCTTTATGCTGAAGCCCGAAATTTGCTGCCGATCGATCGCGATTATCGGGATCATAGTTTGATTAAGATGACGCAGGAAGTGGCTTTGGGCATGGAGCGTCAGAAGAAATTGAGTCAGACTTCTACGGGGCTGTACGATCGCTTGCTGAGTTTGTTTCAAATTGTCGATCGCGGTGATGCGGGGTTGGAGGTGCCGCGCTATAACGGTGGGTTGTTTCACTTTGATTTTAGTCAGCCTAGCGATCGGGTTGAGTATCGGGCTAATTATTTTTTGTCTCGCTTTAAGCTGTCGGATGCGGTGCTGGCTCCGGTATTGGATCGGTTAGCCCGTTTTGAAGGACAGCCGATCGATTATGGCTTTTTGGGGGTGCGGCAACTGGGTTCTATTTATGAGGGGTTGTTGGAATATCGGGTGGCGATCGAGGATGCGTCGGGCAATGTTCATCTTGAGAATGATAAGGGTGAACGCAAGGCGACTGGCTCGTATTATACGCCTGACTATATTGTGAAATACATTGTAAGTCACACGCTGAAGCCGATTTTGGAACAGCGGCAAGCGCGGTTTGGTGAACTGATGGCGCAGATTATCCAACTGCATTCTGACCTGGAAGATAAACGGCTGGGGGTGCAAAGTCTGAACGGATTGCGGAAGGATTTGCAAGGGCTGGAACGTGAGGCGCAAAGCACTTTACTGGATATTAAGGTGTGTGATCCGGCGATGGGCAGCGGTCATTTTTTGGTGGAGGCGGTGGACTATTTGACGGATGAACTGATTCGGATTTTGACGCTGTATCCTGAGCAAAATCCGGTGATGGAAATGCTGGAGCAGACGCGCCAGAGCATTTTACAAAACCTGAAACAGCAGGGGATTACGATTAATCCCGATCGCCTGGAACCGACGCAGTTGTTGCAACGGGTGGTGATGAAGCGCTGTATTTATGGAGTGGATTTGAATTTGATGGCGGTGGAGTTGGCGAAGGTGAGTTTGTGGCTGCATTCGTTTACGATCGGCGCACCGTTGAGCTTTTTGGATCATCATTTGCGGTGTGGGAATTCGCTGATTGGGACGACGGCTAGGGAAGCGGAAGCGGCGATGAGTCAGGAGTCTGGCGGGCAGTTTAATTTGTTGTCGGGTCCTTTTGTGGGGTTGCTGACGGCGGCAGAAATTATGCGGGGCGTGAGTGTGTTGAGCGATGCGACGTTTGCTGAGGTGGAACAAAGCGAAACTTTATTTCGATCGTTTGATGAAGCGGCTAAGCCTTATAAACGGTTGCTTGATATTTATGTTTCTAAGTTTTTTGGCTTGAAACGAGCGGAGCATTTTTTGCGAGTGTATGGCACGAATGCGATCGCGGCTGACTCTAAAACGATGAATGCAGCAGATGCCGCTGTTTATGACGATGCCCTAAAACTCAGTGACGAGAAACACTTTTTTCATTGGGATCTGGAGTTTCCAGAGGTATTTATTGATTTAGAAAATGCAAGTTGGAAAGAGCGTCCAGGCTTTGATGCGGTAGTGGGCAATCCGCCCTATGTCCGGCAAGAAGGATTGAGCGAATTCAAGCCCTTTTTTCAAGCTGTTTATGAAAGCTATAGCGGTGTTGCCGACCTCTACACTTATTTTTATGAGAAGGGACTAAAAGTATTGCGGCGAGGTGGATTTTCGTCCTACATTGTGACAAATAAATGGCTGCGGGCGGGCTATGGGGAAGCGCTACGACGGTTCTTTGCTGCGAATAGCCAGTTTGAAGAAATTGTAGATTTTGGTCATGCTCCAATTTTTGCCGATGCCGATACATTTCCCTGCATTGTGGTGGTACGAAAACCAATAACACCCAATGTTTTGCCTTTACCAAACATACTGCCACCCACAGACCAAACGGTGCGGATATGTCCGGTTCCTCGTGAAGCTCTAGCGGGAATTGACCTAGATGGCTATGTGAAATCAGAAGGCTACGATGTGCCCTGGTCAAGATTTAGCGAAGCCCCCTGGAGTTTAGAGCGTCCCGACGTTGGGGCATTGATGGAGAAGATTCAACAGAGGGGAGTCCCGTTAAAAGAATATGTTGGTTGCAATCCTTACTATGGAATTAAGACGGGTTTTAATGAGGCTTTTGTAATTAGTAACGATTTATGTAAACGTTTAACTGAGATCGAGCCTAATTGCATTGGAATTATCAAGCCATTTTTACGAGGACAAGATATAAAAAGATGGAATTCTGAATGGCATGACTTGTGGATGATTGTTGCACATAAAGATCTTGATATTGACTCTTATCCGGCAGTCAAGAACCATTTGAAAAAGTATAAATCTGAATTAAAAGCAAGAGCAGGAATCCAGGAATGGTGGCAGTTACAAGCATCACCAGCATTTTTGCCCCTTTTTGAAGTACCCAAAATTATTTATCAGGAAATTCAATTTCATCCATCTTATAGTTTTGATGATTCTGGATACTTAACAAATAACAAAGCATTCATACTACCTAAAAAAGATTTGTATGTGCTAGGAGTATTAAATTCTCCATTAATTTGGTGGCATAATTGGCGCTTTTTGCCTCACATGAAAGATGAGGCTTTGACACCTAAAGGTGAACTCATGGAAATTTTCCCGATCGCCCCACCCACCGACGAAATCCGTGAACAAACCGAACCCAAAGTTCAGCGCCTCATTGACCTCACCAAAACCAATCAGCAATCCTATCGTGATGTATTGGACTGGATGCAGTCACGTTTTGGAATTGATAAACTAGGGCAAAAACTAGAGCGCTTTGCCACCCTCAGCGAAGCCGAATTTTTAACCGAACTGCGAAAGCGCATTCCTCAGAAAGGCAAAACGGGCGATCCTTTAGGCGTAGCTGGGCAAAAAGAAATGAAACAATTCTATGGTGACTATGCCCTACCCATGCAGACCCGCAACCGAGAAATTTTGCAGCTAGAACATCAGATTTCTGATCTAGTCAACCAAGCCTATGGACTCACCCCCGAAGACATCGATTTGATGTGGCGCACTGCCCCACCCCGAATGCCAATTCAAAGGAATTCTCAAAATGCAACTGATGCGATGCGATCGCTTGATTGATGCGATCGTGTATCGATTGTATGGGTTGAGTGAGGAAGAGAGGGCGATCGTGGAGGGACGCGACAAATAGCGAGAAAAAGAACATCAATATAAGTATTAACGTCAAAGAAAAATCATCTACAAACTCTTAATAAAGGAGAACAACATGGAAATTGCCAAATTAGTAAACGATGGAAACAATCAAGTCGTCATTTTGCCAAAGAAATTTCACTTGGAAGGCAGTGAAGTCTACATTAAGAAAGTAGGGGATACAATCATTATTATTGCCAAAGATCATCCCTGGCAAACCCTATTTGATAGCCTCGAAAACTTCTCTGATGATTTCATGGAAGCCAGAGAACAACCTAATCTTCAAGTCCGCGAGGATCTATTTTGATGCAGTTTTTACTTGATACAAATATCTGCATCTACATCATCAAACGGAAACCTCAGCAAGTCTTAAATCGATTTCAAACGCTGAACATTTCTGATATAGGCGTTTCATCTATTACTGTGGCAGAGTTAGAGTACGGTGCTTATAAAAGCCAACGCATAGAGCAAAATCGAGTTGCACTGGGTCAATTCTTGACACCGCTTGAAGTTTTACCATTCGATGAGCAGTCAACCCAAATCTATGGAAACCTTCGTGCTGCTCTAGAGCATCAAGGTAACATTATTGGAGCAATGGATCTACTCATCGCGGCTCAAGCAAAATCGTTAGGATTGACACTGGTTACAAATAATACAAGTGAATTTTCGAGAATTCCCGATCTAAATCTGCAAAACTGGGTAGAGCCATGAAGATTGAATACTTTCCTGAAACGGATACATTGGCGATCGAGCTAAGAGGATGTTTGAAAAGTTATGGCAAGTCAGATTTTACGCCAATCGCCTCACCATAATCCGGATCATCGCCAGATAGATCAGAGTCTCTGAGGTCTGCGGAAGGTGTTCATAATCTTTGTTCAA